>JAUIDM010000056.1 GCA_030428915.1 Alphaproteobacteria bacterium
CGCGGGGCTCACCGCGTGGCTATGGTGAGAGCTGCTGTCCTCGATGGAAGACTTTCAGCCGGTCAACTTGGAGCGGCATGATCCCCACGTTCTTTCCACTCCCCAGTGACAGCAGCGGAAATCGGTATCAGCCCGACGACGCTCACGCGAATCGAGAAGGGTCACGTTCCGGATGTCGGGACGCTTGAGAAACTGAGCAAATGGCTTGGCGAGGAGCCTTCGAGATTTACCGGGGTCGGCGATCTTCAGATCGCATTCAAGAATCAGAAGGCCGTTCCGCCTACAACCGCACAAGCTTTGGCGGAGCTGATCACCCAAGCCGCCCGCCAGTTCGAAGAAGAAGTGGTAGCGAGGGGACACTAGGTGCCGTTTCGTCGCGGATTCAAATCACAATGCGAACGCCGCTCGGTTGAGTTCCGAAGAACACTCGGTTTGCAGCAGCATGCCGCTTTGTCCGCTGATCGGCTGGCCGCGGAGATTGATGTCACCGTCTGGTCGGTCGAAGATGTCGAGGGCGTGAGCACCGAGGCAGTCCGGGTGCTAGTCGACGAAGCTGACCCATCATGGTCAGCATTGACGATGCGCGTAGGGCCATACCATCTGATCGTCTACAAGCCAGTTTCTTCGGTGGGTCGTCGAAACAGCGTCGTTATGCATGAACTCGCACATATCATCCTTGGGCACGAACTGGCTTCGGCGTGCATTCTGGAGGACGGCTCTCTCGTTCCGGGGAACTTCGACCAGGACCAAGAAGACGAGGCCGATTGGTTGGCCGGCACCCTACTCCTTCCCCGGCCGACACTGATGTCAATTCGGCAACGGGGACTCAGCGACGATGCGGCTTGTCGGGAGCACCTGGTCAGTTTGGACATGCTGCAGTGGCGGTTCCGGATGACGGGCGTTGACTACCAACTTGCTCGAAGGCGCGTCTACTGACTGTTCGGCTCGTATATTGCGATCTTGGCAGCGGCGAACCAATCGTGTTAGAAAACCTCGGACGAAACACGAAATTGTCCGAGGTTACCCATCAGTGCCACGCGACCCGACACAGAGGCAGCGCCTCCTCGAATATCTGGAGTTCCATGCGCCGGCCCGCGCACGGGACCTCGAGGGTGTGGGAGTCTCAGCGGCAACGATCTCTCGCGCGGTGCGGTCCGGAGACATCCTCCGGCTTGGCCGAGGGCTTTACGGCCTGCCCGACAGCGCACCGAGTACGCACGAAACCCTCATCGAAGTCGCCAAGCGAGCGCCCAAGGCCGTCATCTGCCTCACATCGGCACTGGCATTCCACGGCCTCACCGATCAACTGCCGCGGCGCGTCTGGATCGCCATCGGCGCCAGGGACTGGGAGCCAAAGTTCACATATCCGAAGATCCGAACCGTCCGGTTCCGCGAACCCTATTTCTCCGGCGGCGTCGAGGAGCATCAGCTGGGCGGGGCGACGATCAGGATGTACAAGATCCCCAAGACGCTCGCCGACGCGTTCCGGAACCAGCGCCTCGTCGATCGATCGGTCGCCATCGAGGCGCTCAAAGCCGCGATCGAGCAGCGCAAGACGACGCCGTCAGCCATTGCCGAGGCTGCCCGGACGTACGGTGCCTGGAACCAGATGCGCCCCTACCTCGAGGCCGTGACGTCGAATGGTTGACAAGCTCAAGAACATCGCCGCGTCTGTGCGTCAGAGACTGCTGAACCTCGCACGCTCGGAGGGACAGGCCTTCGACGTGGTATTGGTCGCATTCGGCCTGGAGCGGCTCATCTATCGCCTGTCGGTGTCGGCACACCGCGATCGCTTCGTCTTGAAGGGCGGGATGCTCGTGACCCTCTGGACGAAGGACAGGGGCCGGTTCACGCGAGACATCGACTTCCTGTCGTTCGGCGCCGAGGACGAGGCGACCCTGAAGAAGACCATCGCGGAGATCCTTGCAATCGACGCAGATGACGGGCTGATCTTTGACGACGCCAACCTTACCGCGGCCCCCATCAGGGAAGATCAGGTCTATGGCGGCATGCGCCTGAAGACGGTCGCCTACCTCGAGAAGACGCGGATCCCGATCACGATCGATGTCGGGTTCGGAGACGCGCTCGGAAATCCCGACTACACGCTCGACTATGGCTCGCTGCTTGACTTTCCCTCGGCATCGGTGCGCGCCTACTCGCCTGAGACGGTCATCGCGGAGAAGTTCCAGGCGGTCGTCGCGCTCGGTGTCATCAATGGCCGGATGAAGGACTACTACGACCTCTGGGCGCTGCCGAAGGCGGTGGATCTCGATCCCGAAGACTTGCAGGCCAGCATCGAAAAGACCTTTGAAAGGCGTCAAACGGAAGTGCCGACGGAGCGACCGCCGGGGCTGAGCCAGGCGTTCGCCACCGATGCGACGAAGTCGGCACAGTGGCGCGCCTATTCCGAGGCGACCGAGATCGAAGGCATGAGCCTCGCGGAGGTCGTCGATGACATCTGGACCACGCTTGAACCGATATGCGCGCACGTCGGTGCTGCGAGGAATTAGCCGACATCAGATTGGTGTCCGGGGACCTGCCTAAGCCCCCGTAGCGGGCATCACGCCCGCATCTTCCAGCTGCTCCCGATCCGGCAGGTCCTGGAGCGTCTCCAGATCAAAGGCCACGAGGAACTGCTCCGTCGTCACATAGGTATAGGGTGCACCGCGACGCGGCGACCGCGGCCCCGTCCCGATCAAACCGCGGGCATGCATCCGGCCGAACAGGTCCCGGCTGATCTCCTTGCCGAAGATGTCCTTGAGCCCATCGCGCGTGATGGGCTGGTGGTAGGCGATGGCGGCCAGCACCGCGACATCGTATTCGTTCAGATCGTGCGCCTGCTCATCCACATCCGCGGCCGCGCGGATCGCGGGCGCGTAGGCCGGCCGCGTGCGGAACATCCAACCACCGGCGACCTGGGCAATCTCGAAGGCCCGCCCCTCGAGATCGGCGGCAAGGTCTTCCACCAACAGATCGACCGAGGCCCCGTGCCCCACCACGCGCGCGAGATCCTCGCGCGGCACCGGCGACGCGCTGGCGAACAGCACCGCCTCGATCCGCCGCATCCATTCGCGCCAGCGCAACTCGGGGGGCAGGTCTTCCAACTCGCGGTCCAGATCGGGGTCGGCATGGTCCTTGGCCATCGCTCAGACCCCGTAGAGCCGGAAGGTGTCGCGCCCGGTCAGCTCGCGCACCGCACCAAGCGCCACCAGCCGGTCGCAGAACCGACGCGCTGCGCGGTCGGACCGAAGCGAGACCAGATCACCCGGCGCGACGGCGTCCCGGATCAAGAACAGCGCGACCGCCGCCTCGGCGCCCTTGGCGCGTAGCCTGGGCACGACCTCTCTCAGCCGGGTCACACGCCGAGCCAGTGCGGCAGCCTCGCGCGCTGCCTCGACAGCCGCAGCGACAACCGCCCGGTGGCAGGCCAGTCGAAGGTCTTCGCCGCGCTGGCGCAGCTCGGCGCGTTTCAAGCCAGCGGCCAGCAACGGCACGACGTGATCCCAGCCGAGCGCCTGCGCCAGGGTGGCATCCGCGAGGATCAGCGCCGGAACCTCGGCCCGGGGCGCCCCGTCCAGCACCGTCTCCAACACCCTCGCGGCCCGGTGCAGCGGCGCCCCCTGTCCCGCGCCGCGCGGGTCGTACCCGTCGAGCCATTTGGCGACTTGTGCCGCCTCGATCCCGGGCAACGCACGATGAAGGGATGTGACCGAATGAGGCCGTTCGACTGCCCGCTGCCACGACAGGCAGACCGCCCCGGCCGGGCCGGGCTGGTCGCCGGGCTGCAGGAACGCAACCGCATCGCGCAGATCCCCTGCCCGCTCGGGCCTTCCCTGGTGCGTCACGCAGGCCTCAGCCGCGCGCAGCGCCAGCCGCTCCCGCACCAAGCTCTTGGGCACCTCGTCCCGGGTCAGCACCAGATGCAGATGGCTGAGCGCCGCGCCCGACAAAAACGCCACATCCTCAGGGGTTTCGGCACGTCCGGAGGTGACCCAGCCTGGCAGCTGCGGTACGGTGCTTAGGTCGTCAGAAATGGCTGCGGGCTGATATGTCATGTCCCAACACTAGTCTCTCGCGGCGCTTACGTCCACAATATGATGAAGAAACCGCCCCGCCTTGTCGTGCCCTTTCATGTCCAATAAGTTTGCCTTATCGGACATGGAATGCTACGCTGTAATGCAGTCTCACAATTCCTGAATCTGGCGGGGATTTGATGGTCAGACAGGCCCGGAAATCGACGTCAGCACTCTCTGATGAACTTGGTGATGCTCGCGACGACGAGAGAGATAAAGCACGATCCGGTCGCCCGCCCTCAAACTCCGTCGATCAGGATGTCGAGGGCGCGCTTCAGTGCATCGCGGTGATCGGCGAGAGAACCAACCCTGTCGCGCAGTTCCGCGCGCGGCACCGCAGCCAGTTCCTGCACCCGGACGATCCAGGCAGAACCTTCGATCTCGACCACCGGCGTCAGGCCAGGAAAGGCCGCGTAACGCCCCGCCTCGCGGAGCGGCGCCACGATGCGCGAGACCTCGATGCCGATCAGGTCGGTCTGCAGATCCACAACGAGTTGTCCACCTGTGAGACGATAGAGATCGAACTGGGCCATGAGGATCGCCTAGAAGCTCCGGTATCGGGACAGCGCAAGGCCCTCCCGCTCGATCTCCTCGGCATAGCGGTCGATAGCAGCACTGTTCTCCGCGCGCCAGAGCCGGTTCCGCTCCAGCTTCGCGGCCTCAACGATGGCCGCTTCGGCCAGACGCGACATGTTCAGACCCAGCGATCGTGCGGTCTCTGCCACATCCGCATCCAGTGTCAGATTGACTTTCACTCGCGCCATCGGACCTTCCTGGAGGATACTCATGAAAAAGGAGTATAACGTGGCCGCTCCCGACGTTCAAGACGTCGCCAGACACATCACCCTGCCCTCTCCCGTCGCCGGCTCCGGCTCGCTCGATCGGCTTGTCGACACCGCCCGCGACTACGCGCGCGCGGCGGCCTCTGAGAACACGCTGAAGGCTTATGCGAAGGACTGGGCGCACTTCACCCGCTGGTGCCGGATGAAGGGTGTTGAGCCGCTGCCCCCCTCGCCCGAGATGATCGGACTGTACCTCGCCGATCTGGCCGCCCCCCAAGGGAGGGCCCCTGCCCTTCTGGTTTCGACGATCGAACGCCGCCTGTCTGGCCTTGCCTGGCACTTTGCGCAGCGGGGCTTCACCCTTGATCGCAAGAACCGGCATATCGCTACCGTACTGGCCGGGATCAAGCGCAGGCATGCCCGCCCGCCGGTGCAGAAGGAGGCGATCCTGGCCGAGGACATTATCGCCATGGTCGCCACCCTGCCCTACGATCTCCGCGGGCTGCGCGACCGTGCGATCCTGCTCCTGGGCTATGCCGGTGGGCTCCGCCGCTCGGAAATTGTCAGCCTCGATGTCCATAAGGACGACACGCCGGACAGTGGCGGGTGGATCGAGGTCTTCGAGGACAAGGATCGCGGCGGCGTGCTCCTGAGGCTCAACGCCAAGACCGGCTGGCGCGAGGTCGAGGTTGGCCGCGGCTCAAAGGAGCAGACCTGCCCCGTCCATGCGCTGGAACAGTGGCTCCACTACGCGAAAATCGACTTCGGCCCGGTCTTCGTCGGTACTTCGCGTGACGGCAAGAAGCCCCTTGAAACCAGGCTCAACGACAAGCACGTCGCCCGACTGATCAAACGATGCGTCCTCGACGCCGGGATCCGGGCCGACCTGCCCGAGAAGGACCGCCTGGCGCTGTTCTCCGGCCATTCCCTGCGCGCCGGTCTCGCGAGTTCGGCCGAGGTCGACGAGCGCTACGTCCAGAAACATCTCGGCCACGCCTCGGCCGAGATGACCCGCCGCTACCAGCGCCGTCGCGACCGGTTCCGCGTGAACCTCACCAAAGCCGCGGGGCTTTGAGCCCCCTGCCCTGCCGCGCACCCCTGCCTCAGAACGGGTCTTCGAGAGCAACCCCAGTTGGCATAAAATCACGCGTGTTCCCGGTCACGACCGTGGCGGCATGGCGCAAGGCCGACGCCGCGATCATCAGGTCCGCGCCATTATGCCCGATCTCGGCCGAGAGGCGGCCCCAGATGCGGGCATCCTCGGCCTCAAACGGCAGCAGCCGGTCAGAGAACAGAAGAACCGTGCGATCGAGCCAGGCCCGGAGATCACGCGCGAAGTCGCGGTCTCTGGCTTCCTGTTGCCGGATGCCGTGTTCGATCTCGCCGAGCGTGATGACGCTCAGGAACAGGTCCTGCTCGGCCTTTCCCTGGAGCCAGGCCGCGACCTTGGGGGCACGATCCGGGCGACGCACGGCCGAGATGACGTTGGTATCGAGGATGTACATCAGAAGGTCACGTCACGCGGCTTTGCTTCCGCGCGCGGGACCTCGCCGCCCGGGAACGCCATCAGATGGTCGGCAAAGCTCTCACGCGCCTGCACAGCGCCTTCCAGAAGCCGATGATATTCATCGGCCGACAGAACGACCACTGCGGGCTTGCCCCGCCGCGTCACCTCCTGCGGTGTGCCGGCAAGCGCGGCATCGACGACCGCGCTGAACTTGTTCTTTGCATCCTGAACGGTCCACATTTTCACACCCATAACAGGCTAGCTATCTAGCTAGATAATTGTTCCTCCGACGGGGCCGTGTCAAGGGATGGGTGCAGGCCTTGGGCAGATTGCATCTGAGCCGCGCCGCGCCCTTCGCCCTGCTCGCCGTCGTCGCCGGGATCGCCTCGGGGTGAACCTCACGATGGGCGCAGGGCTGTAACGCGGATCAGGCGTCGTTGGTTTTCAAGGCCGTCAAAGCGGCCACGTGGCGCGGCAGATCGCTACGGGAATGCAGGATATCAACGATGATGAGCTCCTCCGGCCGTTCCAGGAAGACCAGGAAATGCTCCCCTGCCCGGACAAACCGCAAGTCCTCGGCATCATCGACAAAGACCGCGCAACTCCGGCTATGCACCCGGCCGGTCAGGATCGCTTCGCAGCGGCTGAGCAGTTCTACCTCGTAGAGCTCTGCCTGGCGCAGCCCGAAGTTTTCAATCGTCCATCGGGCGATCTCAACAAGGCTGGCTTCCGCGCGACGCGTCAGCCGAAAGGATCGGCTCATGAGGACGCACGAGCTTTCGCAAAGGCCCGGCGCACCGCATCTGCCCCGCTGCCCTCCGCCAAATCACCCATATTGGCCTGCGCCAAACCCTCGATAAGGCCATCGCTGATCCTGGCAAGCTGCGCTTCTTCCTGCTCCAGCAGTCGTAGCCCTGCCCGCATCGCCTCGCTCACATTCTGATAGCGCCCGGATGCCACCAGTGCTTGAACCAGCCTATCCTGGGGTTCGGTCAGAACGACGTTGCGTGTCACCATGTGTCGGGCCTCCTTCATTGGCAATATATGCCAACGCGCAAGGCGGTCAATAGAGCCCTGATAGCGGATGACGGGTGGTTCATGTTGGTGGAACGCACTAAAAAGCTGGGTCTCATCTGATCGGCGACTAGGTGCCAGTCGCTCTATCCTATGGATGCCACGATTCGTGGAAAGACGCCGCCGAGATCCCTAGGGGTAGGCGGCAGCAGAACCACAAGATGTTCGGCTGCGCGCTAAAGCGTGTTGAAATTTACCCATATCTACCTGATACTTAGACGAGCGTTGCACGCCCCAACGCACGCCTAGCTCAGGTTCGAGCTCTCTGCCCTCCAAAAAAATTGTTGTCTGTCGATAAGTTGCGTGTCATGAGTGCTGTAGTCGCAAAAAAGCGAAAATCGCGCACTTTAGCGACGAAACACAATCGACCCACCAAGAGGTCACGAGGGCAGCATGAACAACAAGGCAGATTTCCTAGGCGCAAAATCCATTGCAGCTTCCATTTCTGCCAACGCCGCGCGCCTGTCGGATGCCCTGAACCACCATATGCGCAACAGCTTTCAACCGGAAAGCAGAAAGACGCTGCGGAAGTTCCACCCTGCAGAGGTCTCCGAGCTGACCGGCATCAGCATGTCGAACCTAAGAACGCGCCATCAGGAAGGTGACTTTCCCGAAGTCGAAACCGACACTCGCGGCCGGCGTCTCTATTCCGCTGAAGAGATCGATCAGATCCGTCGAGTTATGGCGCGTACCGGTCGAAACGGCGAAGCTTACTTGCCGGGCCGGCGGGATGGCGACGGCCTTCAGATCATCTCCATCGTGAATTTCAAAGGCGGGTCCAGCAAGACGACGACTGCAATTCATCTGGCCCAACGTTACGCCCTCAGAGGGTATCGCGTCCTGGCCGTAGACATGGATCCCCAAGCCAGCCTAACGACCATGTTCGGATACCGCCCAGAAATCGAGTTTGCCGAAAGCGGCACGGTGTACGACGCCCTGAGATATGAGGATCCGGTTCCCCTGAGCCAAGTCGTGCGCAAGACTTACTTCCACAATCTCGACCTCGCGCCAGCCGGGTTGTTGCTGTCTGAATATGAAACCGAGACGGCTTACGCGCTTCAGCACAAGATCGATCCTCCGTTCACACAGAGGTTGGCCATTGCGCTCGATGAAATCGAAGCCAACTACGATCTAGTGATCATCGATTGCCCACCGCAGTTGGGCTTCACGACGATGACGGCATTGCTCGCGTCAACCGGCCTCCTGATTACCGTGGTACCGAGTATGCTGGACGTCGCCTCCATGGCGCAATTCCTTGAGATGGCTGGAGAAACCGTCAGAACTTTGGAGGAAGCGACCGGACCGATCGACTGGTCGTTCCTCAAATACCTCGTCGCGAGGTTCGAACCGACCGATGTCCCACAATCGCAGATGGCTGGGTTCCTCAGGTCGATTTTGCTCGACCAGGTTCTCACCACGCCCATGCTGAAATCCACTGCCATTTCGGACGCCGGGATGACGCAGCAGACGATCTATGAACTGGAGCCGAGCCAGGTCGTCAAGAAGACTTTGGACAGGATACTCGAAAGCGTAAACGGCGTCGCAGACGAGTTCGAAAAGACGATTCAACAGGCTTGGGGGAGGACGGTCGAATAATGGCGCGTAGGAACCTTTTCCAGCCCCCTCCCCCACCGGACTCCACCGAGGACGTGGCAATTGCTGACCTGAAACCTCGTTTCCCCAACACCGGTGCGATGAGCGGTGTGAAATCGACCCTGAAGGATCTCTCCAGCAACGCCGTACGGGAGATTCCAGTAGATCTCATCGAGGAGGACGGGCCGAAAGACCGGCTTTCATTCTCCGATGCCGACGTCGCGTCTCTTGCGGCGAGCATCAAGGAACACGGGCAGCAGGTGCCGATCATGGTCCGTCCGCTCGCGGACAAACCGGGTCGCTACAAGATCGTTTACGGTCGCCGCCGACTGCGGGCCCTGCAATCGATCGGGCTGTCGGCCAGAGCCTTGGTGCGCACTCTTTCGGACGAGGAGGCGATCCTTGCACAAGGCCAGGAAAACTCGCAGAGACTGGACCCCAGTTTCATTGAAAAGGCCTTGTTCGCCGCGCAACTGAGCGACAATGGCTATGATCAGCCAGTGATCCTAGACGCACTTGCCATCGACAAGCCAATGTTGTCGCGAATGACCAAGGTTGCCCGTACGATACCGGAGGCTGTGATCCAGTTGATCGGCTCGGCGCATGGCGTCGGGCGTCGCCGCTGGGAAGACCTAGCAGACAAAATAAAGGACAGCAATGCTGACCTAGCTCGAATGGCTTCCGATTTGGGCCTGGATAAGATCCCTACTTCGGACGACCGTTTTGCGCGCGTCATCGACGCCATTTCGAGAATTGGCAAACCCGCGAGGTCCACAAAGTCTGCGGCGCACATGGTCGTCTCAAGCGACGGCAAGACTCTTGCAGAGGTCAAGGATAGCCCCCGCGCTTTGACAGTGAAGATGTCCAAGGCTGATACCCCGGAGTTCGCTCAATGGATGCGAGACAACGCGGAAATTGAGTTGAAACGTCTCTATGAGGCGTGGAAGTCGGACCAACAATCCGGCTGATAGACAGGCGAGCAGAGCAGCAAAAAGGAGCACGAGAAACAGCCAGAAAAGAAAGAGCCCCCCAAGGTCATCCCCGGAGAGCCCAATCTGTTCTTAGCACCCTCAGATTTACCAGCTTCTCCGTAGCAGTCAACAACAACCGAATCGGTTGAACGATGATCTGTTGCCTTTTCTCACGAAATCAGGGGATCTGGGCCTTTCCCGACCGGTTGTCGTGAAAAATTCATGGCACTTACTCAGGTAGCCGCCTCCATAGGAGAGCGGGCGGGCACCTTGTTGTCCGCGGACAACTCTCGCCCCGAACGTCACATCATCATCGACACACTGCGCCAAGCCGCTCCATTGATGGGTCTAAAAGCTACTGTCATTGCGACGCTCGACGCGATGCTCTCGTGCCTTCCCCCGAAAAGGCAGCACAACACCGTCTTCGCGTCAAATGCCACCCTTGCGTTCCGGAGAAATGGAATCTCTGATCGAACGATTAGGCGACATGCTGCCATTCTCCAAGAACTCGGGCTCCTTGTTCGCCGGGACAGCTCAAATCGAAAACGGTTCAGCAAGCGAAACGTAGTCGAAGGCACTGCCCTTCGATTCGGGTTCGACCTCACACCCTTGTTCCAACGCTTCTCGGAGCTCGCAGAACTTGCTGCCCAGGCCGTTCGCGAAAACGACCAGATCGCCTACGTCAAAGCGAAGATACGTGCCGCTGCAAACGACATCCTGCAAACCGAACCTGACAACATTGATGCGATAATCGCTATACGCACCCTTCGCAGAAAGCTTTCACTGGCTGAATGCGACAGCCTCTTGGCTGGCCTGGACATCGAAGCTGTGGAGGCCGAACAACCTTGTGAAGACGTCGTCGCCGGAGAGGTAAAAATGTCCGGCAACGACGGCCAAAATGTCCGGCATCATCATAACTCAAATAAAGAACATATTGATACAAAAGAACACCACTCGCCGAAAACTCGACCATCACCTCAAAGGGCAATACCTCTTAGCGTTCCCGAAATCCTTAGCGCCTGCCCTGAAGCAGCCCAGTTTTCACTCACGCCAGTGAAGACTATGTCCGACGTCGTTTTACACGCACGAACTCTCGCACCAATGCTCGGGATAGACTCGAGAAACTACCAAGATGCTCAAGAACAGCTTGGCATAGAAGGGACAGCGCTTACCGTCTGGGCGATCATGCAGTTCCACGAAAAAGTCCAAAAGGTCGGAGCCTATTTTCGGTCGATAACGTCTGGGAGAAACAGCGCTGGCTTCGTTCCAGAGCAGCTTATTCGGCGTCTCTCTCAGGCACAACCGCAACCAATTTGACCAGACACTGCTCTACTGCTTCCGACAAGAAATTGTCCGCGGACAACTACGGTCGAGTGAGAGACGGGTTGTGAAAGGGGTGACGGGAAGTGAGATCGGAAGAGAGGCTTCCGGCGCCCGTCGTGGAGAAGATCTGATGGCGAAACTTGCCCAGAAAGTCACCCTGTCCCCGTCGCGGGACATCCCCTTCAACAAGCTCGTGCTGAGCCAGTCCAACGTCCGGCGCATCAAGGCTGGCATTTCTGTCGAGGAACTGGCGGAGGACATCGCGCGGCGTGGGCTCCTGCAGAGCCTGAACGTCCGGCCCGTGCTTGATGCCGATGGCATCGAAACCGGCACGTTCGAGATCCCGGCCGGTGGTCGTCGCTTCCAGGCGCTGTCACTCTTGGTGAAGCAGAAGCGGCTCGCGAAGACCGCACCTATCCCCTGCATCGTGCGGGATGCCGCGTCTGACATCCTGGCCGAGGATGACTCTCTGGCGGAGAACATGCAGCGCGTCGCCCTGCACCCGCTAGATCAGTTCCGTGCGTTCCAAACCCTGCGCGAGAAGGGTCAGGGCGAGGAAGCTATCGCGGCGGCCTTCTTCGTCACGCCTCAGATCGTCAAGCAGCGCCTGAAGCTCGCCTCCGTGGCCCCTGCCCTGCTCGAGATCTATGCCGAGGATGGCATGACGCTGGAACAGCTTATGGCCTTCACGGTGAACCCCGATCATGCGCGTCAGGTGCAGGTCTGGGATGCGGTGAAGAACTCCTGGAACAAGGAGCCCTACGCTATCCGCCGCATGCTGACGGAAACCTCGGTGCGCGCCTCTGACCGTCGTGCCGTCTTTGTCGGTGTCGAGGTCTATGAAGCTGCTGGCGGCACCATGTTGCATGACCTCTTCCAGGGCGATGACGGCGGCTGGCTGGAAGACCCTGCCCTGCTCGATCGTCTGGTCAGCGAGAAGCTTCAGGCTGAAGCCGAATCCATCACGACCGAGGGCTGGAAGTGGATCGAGGTCTCGCTCGACCTGCCCTATGGCTACAGCCACGGCCTGCGACGGCTGGGCGGAGACCCGGCGCCGATGACGGATGACGAAGGCGCGGCCCATGCCAAACTGCTTGCCGAGTACCGAGCGATCGAAGAGGAATACGAGGGTCAGGATGAGTTCCCCGAAGAGATCGACGCGCGTCTTGGCGCATTGGAAGTCGCGATGGAGAAGCTCGAGGCCCGGCCATTGATCTTCGACGATGAGGAGATCGCGCGGGCAGGGGCTTTCGTGACGCTTGATCGCTATGGCGAGCTTGCCGTCTATCGGGGCTTTGTGCGGCCCGAGGATGAGCCGCGCGAGGAGACCGCGGTCCAGGATGGCGATGGTGCGGATGCCCTGGGGCAGGGGGGTGATGTCGATGTTTCCATCTGGAACCCGTCCGCGACCTCCGCTGGGGGCACCGTCATCGCCTCGGGTGGTCAGCCGATCGGCTCGGACCTTTCCGAGGAGGAAGACGACGGAGCGCTGAAGCCGCTGCCTGAGCGGCTGGTCATGGAACTCACCGCCCACCGGACCCTTGCGCTGCGAGAGGCCATCGGGCGGTCGCCGGACGTGGCGATGACGCTCCTGCTCCTGAAGCTGGTGACGGACACCTTCCGCACCTCCTCTGCATCGGGCAGCTGTCTCGAGGCGTCGGTGCGCCATGTCTACATGTCCGCGCAGGCGAGCGATCTGAAGGACAGCGTGGTGGCCAAGCTCATTGACGATCGTCACGCGGAGTGGGAGGCCGATCTGCCCCTCGGTGACGATGCCGCGCTCTGGGACTATCTGACGATGCTCGATCAGGGCAGCCGTTTGGCGCTCCTCGCGCATTGCCTCAGCTTCGGGATCAACGCGCTCCATGAGAAGGTGAATCCCTATGGGGCGGGCATCTCCGCAAGCGGTCTGACCCGCCGCATGGCGCATGCCGATCTGGTGGCCCGGGCGGTCGATCTCGACATGGTCGAGGCGGGCTGGGAGCCGACGGTCGATGGTTATCTCAACCGGGTGCCCAAGGCCCGGATCCTCGAGGCCGTGCGCGAGGCAAAGGGGGAGGGGACTGCGCAGCTTCTCGACCATCTGAAGAAGGGCGAGATGGCCACCGAGGCCGAGCGGCTTCTCAAGGGCAGCGGCTGGTTGCCCGAGGTCCTGCGCCGGGCCGATCTGGTGGCCCGCGACGGCGACGCGATCGCAGAAGGGCAGGGGGAAGAAGCAGGCGAACCCGACGACATCGATCTCCCCGCCTTCCTGACGGCCGATCTGCCGGAGAGCGCCGCGTCGATGATGGCCGCAGAGTGATCTGAGCCATCCGGGGGGCGGGGAAACTCGCCCCCAATCGCATAAAACGTAGCAATATCAATATGATGAATGCGAAGTCTCGCATTCCGGATGAGGAATCATGTCTGCAACCACCATCATCGAAACAGCCCCCCTCGGGGCGCTGATCCGCTACACCGACGGCAGCCCCAAGCCACCGGCACGTTTCACCAAGAAGCTTGCGGCCTGGGAGCGCTCGAACGGCGTCGGCCGTCTTGTGAAGAAGGAACCGCCCCGGGCCTATTCGACCTGGACCGCGCCAGCCTCATTCACGCTGCATGAGGGGAACTTCTCCTCGGACGGGGTGATCCTCGTGACCATCATGCGCAGCCACTCGGCGGACAGCCGGCTGATCTTCGAGGTGGCCGATGAACCGAAGCCCGGGCAGGTGCGCGTGCTTCTCGACTTCGGTGGCAACACCGAGCTGCTTCATCTGGCGGAGTCCGTCACCGCGGCCGATCTCTGGATCGCGCGGGAGGGCTATCGCAATGCGCGGCTCGAGATCGTCGGCACCGAGGACGGCGATAGGGCAGGGGGCGCGGACCAGGCCGCCTGAGCCCGGACAATGCGTGAGGGGCAGGCCCGCGGGCTGGCCTCTCACCGAGCCTGAACCTCGTCCCGCGATGCCGCGGGGCGCCAAAGGATCCATCCCCCAAGACGGAGGTCTTCAACCAAGAGCCTGGCCGGGAGGCGGTCGGCGTACCAAGCATCGGCGGGACAACTGGCTCCAGTCGTCAGGGCACCATCCCCCGCTCGCCATTCCCTTCCTTGCCCCGAATCCCGTCTTCGAGATCAACCCGCATGGGGTCGGGCTACGGGCGAGCCCGTGCCGCCGGGTGGATTCGGGCGAGCCGAACGCACCCGGTGATGTCGGCCAGTCTTCGGGCCTGCGGGGTCCTGTCGCGCGGGGGATGGTCCCCCGCCTCCCAGACAGGAGCCAAACAGATGTCCCGCAAAGATGCTCACGCCTTCGCCGCCTCCCTCGCCGCCACGCTCATGGTTTCGATCGTCGTCTTCCAGGCAGGGGATGGGTCTTTTGGCGCAGTCCCCGCCGATGAAATCGACGGCGACGAGGTCCAGGTGGTCGCTGAGGTGGACCCCTGGGCGTAATGCCCACGGCCTCAACGAGGGCTCGGGGTCGGGGCAGGGGCCCCGATCCGGGCCTTTTGCCTGTCAGCCGTTCCGGCCTACTGGCAGAATGAGCCGACGTTGGTCGGCATCGCTGCAGTCTCGAAGCTGGCGCAGTAGGCCGCGTCCTATGGCCCTCCCGACACGTCGAGGAAGAGTTTCACCAAGGCGACGTTGATGAAGTAGTTGTTCTTCCCAGAGCGATGCTTTTCCACAAAGCCCCGCGCCGGAAAAGCGGCAGGATCAGTCGCCGATAGCTGAGCGCAAGACCGGTATAGACCGAGAGGGCGGCGGCGAGCGAGGCAAGACCGGCCAGGGTCTGACCGATGAGGCCATAGACCTCGCCCGTATGGACGAACCGCATCCAGATGCGGGCGCGGGTCGCGGGTGTCTGGTCGTCGATGCCGGTCGCGGATGTGAGGATTCTGCACCCTCCGGCAGCAGACCCCCGACAGCCCTGCCTCGTCTGAAGGGTTGCCGCTTCCCCGGTCAGATCGCGGCGACCGATCCCCTCACGATCAACTTCGTGGGGAAAACGTGATGATGAGACGGGCTGT
>JAUIDM010000057.1 GCA_030428915.1 Alphaproteobacteria bacterium
ATGGTGGTCGTCGTCACGGGGGCGGCCCGGGGCATCGGGGCGGCCATTGCCCGGCAGGCCGCGGCAGCCGGGGTGGAGGCGCTTGTCCTCGTCGACCGCGACCCTGTCGACCCCGATCTATCCTGCGAGGCGGAAACGATCGCCGCCGACCTTGCCCTGCCGGATGCGCCAAGGGATGTTATCGAGACAGCTCTTGGCCGCTTCGGTCGGATCGACGGGCTGGTGAACGCAGCCGGCCTGACGACACGAGCAGGCTACGGGGATGCAACTGTCGAGCTCTGGAACCGCATGTTCTCGGTCAACGCGCGCGCGCCATTCTTCCTGATGGATGGTGCCATCGAAAACATGAAGGCGCGGGGCGCACCTGGATCCATTGTCAACATCCTGTCGATGAACGCCCATTGCGGACAGCCCGACCTCGCCGTCTATTCCGCCACCAAGGGCGCGCTGATGACGCTCACCAAGAACGCGGCGCACGCCCACCTCTCGGAACGCATCCGGGTGAACGGGATCAACCTCGGCTGGACGGACACCGAGACCGAGCGGCACCTGCACTCCGTGACGCTGGGCCGTGGCGAGGGCTGGCTGGACGCGCGGGCGGCGGAAATGCCGCTTGGACGCCTGATAAGCGCAGAGGATTGCGCGCGACAGGCGACCTGGTTGCTCAGCGGAGCCTCGGCGCCGATGACGGGTGTCTGCCTCGACCTCGAACAGGCGGTGACCGGCGCGCCGGGCTAGTCTTGGGATACGTCGGTTAGGGCGACGGCGCGGTGCTGTCACGGACAACCAGTTCGGCCTCGATCATAGGGTACGGCGGCTCTTCATCCGCAGCGTCCGGTCCGAGGCGCCGCAGCAGCGCCTCGGCGGCTTCGCGCCCGAGGCGGCGGCGGTCCTGCCGGATCGTCGTCAGCGACGGCACGTAGTATTCCGACATGTCGATGTCGTCGAAGCCGATCACCGAGATATCCCCTGGCACCGACAGCCCGCCGGCCTGCAAGCCAGCGATCAGGCCGAAAGCGACCATGTCGGCCGCGCAGAAGACTGCCGTGGGCCGTTCCATCATGCCGAGGATCAGCTTCGCCGCTTCGTGACCCGACTCGAGTGAGAAGTCGCCCCGGATGATCCATTCCTCGCGTGCCGGCAGGCCGAGGCGCGCGCGCTCCCCCAGCATCCCTTGCCGCCTCGCGGCGGTCAGGACGTTGCCTTCGGGGCCCGTGACATGCGCGATGCGCCTGTGCCCGAGCGCGTGCAGGTGCCGGACGGCGAGCCGCGCGCCTTCCGCGTTGTCGGTGCGGATCACCGGAAACCCAGCCCCTTCGACCCATTCGCAGAGAAAGACAATGCGGCCGCCGACCCCTGCTTCGACACAGGCCTGCAGAACGCCCGGGTCGATTCCGCCATCGAGCGAGATCACCCCGTCGATCCGCCCGTCGAGGAAATACGCCGCAAGTTCGCCCTCGCTCAGCGGGCGGCTTTCGGTATCCGCGATCAGGACGGCATAGTCGCTATCCGCGAAACCGTCCGAGATGCCCGCGAGTATCGTGGAATAGAACGGTTTCCCGAGGTTCGGAACCAGGACGAGGACCGCGCCCGCCCGCTGCATCCGCAGGTTCCGCGCCGCCTGGTTGACGCGGTAGCCGGTGGAGCGGATCGCGTCCATCACGGCGGCGCGGGTGCGGTCGGCCAGGAGGTCGGGGTTGCTGAGTGCGCGGCTGACCGTAGCCGTCGAGACGCGCGCGGCACGCGCCACGTCCTGGATCGTAGCCGTTTTCTGGGCCGGTCGGTTTTGCGTCGTATAGCTCACAAACGGGTTGACTCGAATCCGATGATGCTCCGAAGATGTAATCGATTTCAGTGGCTCAGGAAATACTTATGCGGCCATAAAATCGATAACAGACGTGGAATACCGCGCAAAGGGAGGTCAGACTTGGGAATGCGCCGTCCAACGGGGATGCGCGGCTGATGCCGTCGGCCTCCTTCGATTTCGCAGGCATGACCGCAGTCGTGATCGGCGCAAGTCGGGCCGGAATCGGTGCGGCCATCGCGCGGGCTTTCAAGGATTCCCGCGCCGAGGTCCATATCACGGGCGTGGAAGAGAATTGCGCTCCAGAAGACGCGGGCCGCTTCGCCTACACGCGCCTGGACGTGACAGACACGGTTGCGGTGCGTTCCTATGCCGAAGAACTGTCGCGTATCGACATCTTGGTGAACTGTGCCGCGATCACCCGGCGCGGTGAGGAAATGGCGCCCGATGTCTTTTCGCACGTCCTGGACGTGAACCTGGCAGGATCTTTCCGCTGCGCCGAGGCCATGCATCCCGCTCTCAAGGCCGCCAAGGGCGTAATCATCAACATCGCGTCCATGTATGCCCGCTTCGGGAGCCCGCGGAACCCGGCCTACGGGTCCTCGAAGGCCGGCGTGGAGCAGCTGACGAAATCGCTCGCCATCGCCTGGGCGCCTGACGGCATACGCGTGAACGCGGTCGCGCCGGGCTTCATCTTGACCGAACAGTCGGCGCGGGCGCGGCAGGATCCGACCTTCGTCACCGGAGTGGAGGCGCGCACGCCCATGGGTCGCTGGGGCCAGCCAAGCGACATCGCCGGCGCGGTGCTGTTCCTAGCCTCGCCCGCTGCCGCCTTCATGACGGGCGCCTGCCTGCCCGTCGACGGAGGCTATTCGGTTGTCTGAGGAGGAGAGATGACGGATTTCGCAAGCATCGGCGCCGCAGTGATCGGCACGGGCTTCATCGGCACAGTGCATGTGCATGCGCTGCGCCGGCTCGGCGTGAAGGTCCGCGGCGTTCTCGGATCGTCTGCGGCGCGCGGGGCGGCGCGGGCGGCAGAGATCGGGGTGGCCCACGCCTACGCCTCGCTCG
Organism: Alphaproteobacteria bacterium; assembly: GCA_030428915.1. Classification (GTDB taxonomy): domain Bacteria; phylum Pseudomonadota; class Alphaproteobacteria; order Rhodobacterales; family Rhodobacteraceae; genus Albidovulum. The sequence goes on from JAUIDM010000057.1 coordinate 2,876, forward strand.
ACGATCTGCTTGCCGATGACAGCGTCGACGTTGTCCACGTCACCTCTCCCAATCATGCGCATTTCGACCAGGTGAAAGCGATCCTCGCGGCGGGCAAGAACGTGGTCTGCGAGAAGCCCCTCGCCAGGACCTCCGCCCAATCCGCCGAGATGGTGGAGATCGCGAAAGCCTCCGGCAAGGTCGCCGCCGTCTGCTACAACATCCGGTTCTATCCGCTGAACCAACAGGCCCATGGCATGGTGCAGGCGGGCGAGTTGGGCGACATCCGCTTCGTTACCGGGCACTACCACCAGGACTGGCTCGCCAAGCCCACCGACTGGAATTGGCGGCTGCAGTCCGAAATGGGCGGCGCGTTGCGCTCGGTCGGCGATATCGGCACGCATTGGGTGGACCTCACGGGCTTCGTCACCGGGTTGAAACCCAAGGCTGTGATGGCAGAACTCGCCACCTTCATCCCCGAGCGCGAGAGGCCCACCGGCTCGGTCGAGACCTTCTCCAACGCCGTCGGGACGACGGAAGCCGTTCCCATCGCCACCGACGACGCCGCGATGATCGTGATCCGCTACGAGAACGGCGCCCGCGGCGTCATGAGCACGAGCCAGATCAACATGGGCCGCAAGAACTCGCTCCAGTGGGACGTGGCGGGATCGAAGGCCAGTGCCGCCTGGGACAGCGAAACGCCCGATCACCTTTTCATCGGCCGCCGCGATGGGCCGAATGAGGTGTTGATGCGTGATTTCACCCTGATGAACCAGACAGGCATCGCGGCGGCCTGTCTGCCGCCCGGCCATGTTGAAGGTTTCGCCGACAGCTTCTTCGCCTTCTTCCGCGCGGTCTACACGGATGTCGCGACGGGCGGACGGCAAGCGGGCTCGACCTGGGCCACCTTCGACGACGGGCATCTGGAGATGCTGTTTTGCGACGCTGTCCTGCGGTCCGCGCAGGAAGGCCGCTGGGTGCGGCTGCACGAGATCTGAGGGAGGAAACGAAATGCAGCTGGGCCTTCTGACCGCCCCGTTCGAAGACACGCCGCTGATGGAGGTCGCCGACTGGGCTGGCGCAAACGGCTTTTCCGCCTTCGAAGTCGCCTGCTGGCCCGCCTCGGGCGGCGAGAGGCGTCGTTATGCCGGAACCAGCCATATCGACGTCGATGGCCTGACCAAAGCGGAAGGCGAGGACATCATCGCCGGACTGGCGGAGCGCGGGATCACGATTTCAGGCCTTGGCTACTACCCCAACCCGCTCCATGCCGACGCGGCACACCGGGAGGAGGTGACAGGCCACCTCAGGAAGGTCATCACGGGCGCTTCTACGATGGGGATCAAGGTCGTCAACACCTTCATCGGAGGCGATCGGACCCTGAACGTCGATGAGAACTGGACACGGGCGCAGGAGATCTTCGCCCCGATCGTGGCCCACGCGAAGGATTCTGGCGTGACGCTCGCCTTCGAGAACTGCCCGATGATCTTCAGCTACGACGAATGGCCGGGCGGACACAACATCGCCTATTCCCCCCGTATATGGCGGCGCATCTTCGAGGAATGGGGAGACGCGGTCGGGATGAACTTCGACCCCTCCCACCTCGTTCTGCAGATGATCGACACGAACCGCTTCATCAAAGAATTCGGCCACCGCTTCGCACATGTTCACGCCAAGGACCTGATGATCGACCGCGACGGCCTCTACGAGCGCGGCATCCTCTCGGCCGGCATGGGCTGGCAGATCCCGCGCCTGTGCGGCCTCGGCGACGTGGACTGGTCGGATTTCTTCTCGGACCTTTACCGTGTTGGTTATGATGGACCCGTCGTCATCGAGCATGAGGACCGTTTGTTCGAGGGGACCGACGAGAAGATCAAACGCGGCTTCTGCCTTGCCCGCGACGTGCTGAGCCCGTTCATCAAGTGACGGGACCGGAAAGAACCGAACAGGGGCGCCAAGACCCCGAACACCGATTTCATCAGACAACCAACTGGGAGGACCAGACATGACCAGAAGACTTATGATGGGGGCGGCCATCGCCGCGATTACCATTGCCATGGCGCCCGCCGCCTTCGCCGATGCCCATGGCGGCTACGTGATCGGGGTGTCGAACACAGTTCAGGGTAACGGCTGGCGCGAGGAAATGATCTGCGCGATGCGCGCGCAGGCACTCGTCGAGGGTGACGTGACGGGGCTGATCGTGGCGCACCGCAATACCGATAGCGCCGGACAGCTCGAAGATATCAACAACCTCATCGAGGCCGGCGTGGATGCCATCGTGCTAAACCCGTCTAACCCCGATGCGCTCAACTCCGCGCTGGAGGCCGCGATGGAGGCCGGCATCGTCGTGGTGGCGGTGGACGCGGGTGTGACGGCGGAAGGCGCCTACATCCTGTCCAACAACCAGGAGGAATACGCCTATCTCGGCGCGCGCTGGCTTTTCGAACAACTCGGCGGCGAAGGTGACGTCGTCTACATGCGCGGCATCGCGGGTGTCTCGGCCGACACTGATCGCGACAACGGCTTCCGCCGGGCGCTTGCCGAGTTCCCGGGCATCGAGGTGGTCCACGAGGTCTTCACCGGCTGGCAGCAAGACCAGGGCAAGCAGCAGATGTTCGATTTCCTTGCGACCGGCATCCCGTTCGACGGTGTCTGGACGTCCGGTATCGACAACGTAATCGTCGATGCCTTTGTTGAGAGCGGCGCGCCGCTCGTTCCCATCGTGGGCGCGGACAACGCGGGCTTCGTCGGCCAGCTGTCCAGCGTCGAAGGGCTGCAGGGCGCCGCCGTGACAAACCCCGGCTCGGTCGGCGGCGCGGGCATCGCGCTGGCCGTCGACATCCTGAACGGCGAGGCGCCGGATAGCACGACGGTGCTGGTCGATCCGGTCCTGTGGGAGAACACCACCGAGGAAGGGCGGGCCACTCTGGCGGCGGCGCAGAACCCAAACCTCGATCCGGAATGGCCGGTCTCGGTCTCGATCCCCGGCTGGACCGACTACACGATGGAGCAGATCATCGCCTGTGAAGGCCCCGGCGAAGGCTGATCGGTATCCTCCCTGCGGCTCCCGTACCCGTCTTGGGGTGCGGTGGCCGCGCTTCGAGCAGACAACGACAACGGGCAGAGACCGCATGACGTCCAATTCCGATCCCCTGCCCGCAGCTTCGGCCGAAACGCTTCTCGACGCACGCAATGTCGCCAAGAGCTTCGGCGCTGTGCGCGCGCTGACCGATGCGAGCCTGACGGTCCGGTCCGGCGAGGTGGTGGCCCTGATGGGCGCCAACGGCGCGGGCAAGTCTACCTTCGTGAAGATCCTGACGGGCGCGATCCGTCCCGACGCGGGCCGCGTCACGATCAGGGGCACCGAGGCGCGTGTGGGCTCGCCCGCCGAGGCGCGGCGCTCGGGCCTCGTCCCGGTCTACCAGGAGCCCTCGCTGATCCCCGAGCTCAACGTTGCCGACAACCTGCGCCTCGGCGGCACCGACGCACGCGCCTTCCGTGAATGGGCTGCCGAACTGGGTCATTCGGAGTTGCGCCTCGACGCGATGATCCGTGACCTGCCGCTGGCGACACTACGCATCATCGACCTTGCCCGTGCGCTGGCCAGCACTCCCGATGTCTTGCTGCTGGATGAACTGACGGCGGCGTTGCCCACCGACCTCGTGGAACGCGTGCTGCGGGTGGCGCGGCAACAGGCCGAGGATGGGCGCGGCGTCATCTACATCTCCCACCGCTTTGCCGAGATCGCAAAGCTCTGCGACCGCGCCACGGTGCTCCGCGACGGGCGTAGCGTCGGCGACGTGGAAATCGCCGACGGTGTCGAGGACCGCATGGTGGAGATGATGCTGGGCGCGCGGATCGACCTCGGCAAACGAGCGGCGGAAACTGCGCGGCCACGCCCTGAAGGCCGCCCGCGCCTGCGTGTGGCGAACCTGGCCGCAGCACCCAAGCTGACAGACGCGAGCTTCGACTTGCACCCCGGCGAGGTGCTGGGCGTCGTAGCGCTTGAGGGCCAGGGTCAGGACGAGTTGTTCGAGGTGCTGGCGGGCTTCCGCAAGCCGGCCTCAGGCGCCATCGAAATCGACGGCGCGCCCGCGCGGTTCCGTCACCCCGCTGATGCCATAGCGGCAGGGCTCAAGCTCGTCCCCGGCAACCGGGCCGAAGCGCTTTTCCGCGAGCGGTCAGTGCGCGAGAACATCGCCATGCCCTTCTCGGCCCGAGCCAGGTCATGGGGGCCGTTGCGGCTGCGCCATGAGAAGAACCGCGTCGCCGAAGCCGTGGAAAGACTCCAGATCGACACCCGCGCGCAGGGCGAGGTGCAACGGCTGTCGGGCGGCAACCAGCAAAAGGTGACCATCGGGCGCTGGCTGGCGCACGGGGTGCAGACCCTGCTCCTCTTCGACCCGACGCGGGGGATCGACGTGCGCACCAAGCGACAGATCTACCCCCTCGTCCGCGAACTGGCTGAGCAGGGCGCCGCGATCCTCTATTACACTTCGGAACTGGAGGAGGTGCCGCTGGCCTGCGACCGGGCATTGGTCATCTTCAATGGCTGCGTCGTGGATCTTGTGGAGGCGAGGGAGGCGACCGAAGAACGCCTAATGCGCGCCGCATACGGGCTGGCGGCGATGGAGGGCGCCACGTGAATTTCGTGCGCAGGAATGCCTGGACCCTGGGCCTCATTGCGCTCTTCGTGGTGCTTCTGGGGGTGACGCGGCTGATCCAGCCGAGCTTCGGCGTCTCGGGTCTTGAAAGCCTCGCCCGCGCCGCCCTGCCCTTCGCGTTCGCCACAGCAGCGATGACAGTGGTCGTGATCGTCGGCGGCATAGACCTGTCGGTGGCTTCCATGATGGCGGTCTGCTCGGTAACGGCGGCGGTCTTGATGCAGACGATCGGCGGGGTGCCCGCGATCCTTATCACGCTGGCAGTCGGCACTCTGATGGGGCTGATCAATGGCGTCCTGATCGTGGTGACGCGGGTGCCCGACATCGTCGTGACGCTGGCCATGCTGTTCGTCTGGGAGGGCACGGCGCTTCTTATCCTCAACACGCCCGGCGGCACCGCGGCGCCCTTCCTGCGCGAGGCCATCGTGGGCTCGGTCCTGATCGACGGGCTGCCCAGGGCACTGATTCTGATGGCGATCATTGTGGCGGTGATCTGGGTGCCGCTGAAACGCTCGAAACTCGGGCTCTCGATCTACGCTACCGGGTCGGACGAAAACGCCGCCTTCCGCTCGGGCGTCGCGGTGGGACGCACCAAGGCCGCGGCCTACGCGGTCTGCGGCCTCTTCTCCGCCTTCGGGGGCCTGAGCCTGCTCGCGCTCACCGGGATCGGGGAGCCCGTGCCGGGCCCCTATCTTCTGGCCGCGGTCGCCGCAGTCGTCCTTGGCGGCGTGGTCCTTGGTGGCGGGATCGGCGCCATCCTCGGCCCGATCATCGCGGTCTTCATCCTGCGGATCATACGCACCATCCTGACGCTGGCCGCTGTCGACCCCAACGTGACCACGATCGTGGAGGGAACGATCATGGTCGGCGTCGTGATGTTCGGCGCCTTCCTGATGATCCGCGGAAGGGGTCCGACATGAGCGACATCCACCCCCAGGCCGAGGCCGAGGTGCGCCCGCTTGTGCGGCTGGGCCGGTTTCTGAAGGACAACCCAGTCATCCCGCTTATTGGCCTCCTTTTCCTCCTGATCGGCGCGCTGGAGCTGATGCGACCGGGCATCATCTCGCCGTTCTGGGCCGGGAACACGATCAAGTTCGCCATTCCACTGGCCATGCTCGCCGCCTGCCAGGTGCTGACGATGCTGACGGGCGGCATCGATCTGTCGGCCGGCATCGTCGCAACCTGCGCGGCCTTCGTCGCCGCCACGCTGACACCGCTGATCGGGGCTGCGCCGGCGATGCTGGTGGCGATCGCGGTGGGCGCGGTCGTCGGGCTCGTGAACGGCTTTGGCGCCGGCATAGCGCGGGTTCATCCGCTGATCATGACGCTCGGGACCGGCCTGATCGCCACGGGCTGCCTGCAGGTCTACCAGCGTTACGTTATCGCCACCGGGACGGACATCCCGGGCGTGCTCGAATGGCTGGGCACGGGGCGGACGGCGGGGCTGCCCAACGGGTTGTTCCTGTTCGTCCCCTTCGCCATCTTCGTCCTGTGGCTGATGCGGTATACTGGGTTCGGCCGACTTCTCTTCGCGCTCGGCTCGAACGAGAAGGCTGCAAAGCTGTCGGGTGCGCGCAGCTGGCAGGTCCTGATGGCGCTCTATGTGCTCTCGGGCCTGATCGCGGCGCTGACCGGGCTCCTCTATCTCGGGATGATCCGCGCGCCGTCGCTCAGCCTCGCCAACCCGCTGATGCTGCCCTCCGTGGCGGCCGCCGTCATCGGCGGAACCTCGATCTTCGGCGGGCGCGGCAGCTTCGCGGGCGCCATCGTCGGCGCGCTGATCCTGCGCGTGATCGAGACGATGCTGACGCTGGCGCGGATGCCGGAAGGCGCGCGCATCGCGCTTTTCGGGCTCATCATCCTCGCCGTCACCGCGCTTTACGTCCGCTTCACCGAACAACGCTGAGGGAGGGTTTCATGTCGAAGTTCCGCATCGTCGGCATCAGTTTCGACCATATGCATATGGGCGACCTTCTGCGCCTCGTGCACGAGCACCCCAAGGCCGAGATCGCCGGCCTTTTTGATCCCGATCTCGCCAAGATGCAGTCCGTTGCCGGCAAATTCGAGGTGCCTGAAAATCGCTATTTTACCGATTTCGACGCCTGCATCGCCGCCGGGCCCTACGACATGGCAATCCTGTGCGCCGCCACGGCCGACCATGCTGACTACGTCGCGCGGCTCGCGCCCCATGGCGTCCATGTCTTCGTGGAGAAGCCCTTTGCGGCAACGGCGGCCGATGCGCGCCGGATGATTGCGGCAATGAAAGGCACAGGTAAACAGATGGCGATAAACTGGCCGCTCCGCTGGGTCGAAAGCCATGTGACCGCGAAGCGCCTGGTCGACGAGGGGATGATCGGGGAATTGCGCGAGGTGCATTTCTACGACGGCAATCGCGGGCCGCTCTGGCACCTCGCCGACAAGGTCGAGGTCAGCGCCGAAGAGGTCGAGCGACAGAAGCCCGACAGCTGGTGGTACAAGAAGGCCAGCGGGGGGGGATCGCTCCTGGATTACATGGGTTACGGCGCGACGCTCGGGACATGGTACATGGATGGACGAGCACCGCTGGAGGTCACCTGCACAGTGGACGAGACACCTGGGATTGAGGTCGACCAGCACGCCGTGGCCGTGTGCCGCTACGCCACCGGGCTTTCCCGGATGGAGACGCGCTGGGGCACATTCACCGATCCTTGGACGATCCAGCCGCAGCCGACCTGTGGGTTCACTCTGGTAGGCAGCGACGGCACGATCGCCTCGCCCGACTACGCAAGCCACGTCACGGTTCAGACCCGCGCACGCCCCGAGCGGCACGAGATCGCCGCCGACCCCCTGAAACCGGGCGAGCGGAACGCCATCGAGTACGTCCTTGGCTGCCTCGAGCGAGGCGAGAAAGTCGGCGGCCCGTTGGACCCCGCGCTCTGCCTCACGGCGCAAAGGATCGTGGACACCGCCGCGCGCTCCGCCGCCGAAAAACGCTCGCTGGAGTTGATCCCATGACGGACGACGCCGCCGATACCGACACCTATGCCCTGAGATCCGCCGCACTGGCCGAGATTGAGGCTCCCGACCTTCCCTACCGCCCGCCGATGCCGAAATCCTACCGGCCCAGGATCGGGATGATCGGGACGGGGGGCATCTCGGCCAGCCATCTCGACGCTTACCGCACTGCGGGCTGGGAGGTCGCGGCGCTTTGGAACCGGAGTCGTTCAAAGGCCGAAGCGAAGGCTGCTGAATACTGCCCCGGTGCACGGATCGAGGACCACTGGACGGCGATGCTGTCCGACAGCGACATCGACGTAATCGACGTGACACTGCATCCAGAACACCGGGCGCCGATCATCGAGGCGGCGCTGAAGGCGGGAAAGCACGTGTTGAGCCAGAAGCCCTTCGTCACCGACATCGACGTCGGAGACGACCTGGTGAAGCTTGCCGAGGACCGAGGAGTGCGGCTCGCCGTCAACCAGAATGGCCGGTGGGCGCCGCACATGGCCTGGATGCGCGAAGCGGTGCGCGCGGGGCATCTGGGCGATGTGATCTCGGCCCACGTATCGCTACACTGGAACCACGGCTGGACCGCCGGAACGCCCTTCGACGCCATCGAGGATCTGGTCCTCTATGATTTCGGCGTCCACTGGTTCGACTTCGTGGCCTCGCTCACTCAGCAGCGCGCGCGGTCGGTCTTCGCCTCGGCGTCCCACGCGCATGGGCAAGCCAACAAGGTGCCGCTCCTCGCGCAGGCGCTGGTGCGGCTCGACGGGGGACAGGCGAGCCTGGTTTTCGACGGCGGCGCCCCGCATGGACCCCGCGACACGACCTATGTGGGCGGCACCAAGGGGAGTCTCGCCTCGGACGGGCCCGATCTCGGCGCGCAGACGGTGATGCTGACGACGGCGGAGGGGATCGCACGGCCCGCGCTTGAGGGCCAGTGGTTCAATGATGGCTTCCGCGGCACAATGGGCGAGCTTCTGTCTGCCATCGAGGAAGGACGCGAGCCATCGAACGGGGCGCGGGGAAACCTGTTCAGCCTGGCGCTTGCCTTCGCCGCCGTGCGCAGCCGGATCTCGGGCAAGGAAGTCGAGGTCGGCGCCTGCCGCACACTCGAGAGTTGAGGCGCCGGAATACGAGGGCTTCCACCCGAAAGCCGAGAATGACCAGTTGGCAGGAGGTCACTTCTGCCGGTGTTCCCCGCAAGGGAAACGCCCCGCTACCGTGTTTCGGTCACCTTCTTCAGGTGCGGGGGCATGTCCGGGTCGAGCCCGCGCACCACCGCGATTTTCTCGATCATCGCGTAGAAGCTGACGATGAGAGCAAGGGGATCCGTCAGCGGGTGGCCAGTCCGCACCGTCGGCAGACGCTGGGCGGCATGCACCATGTCGGTGGTGGCGAAGACCTGAGCTCCCTTCCCGGCCAGTACGTCGGCGACCTCTGCGAGCGCCTCCTCGGCGGCATCTGCCGCAGAGAAGGCCAGCACGGGGAATCCGCGATCGACGATGGAAACCGGTCCATGCAGCACTTCTGCCGACGAATAGCTTTCGGCATGGAGGCGGCAGACCTCCTTGAACTTCAACGCGGCCTCGTTCGAGATCGCCCAGGATGGACCGCGCCCCAGCGTGTAGAGCGACCCCTCGCCGATCGCGCCGGCGACCGCGCCCCAGTCAACTTCGACAGCGTCCGCCAGCCTTTGCGGCAATCCGCGGATGGCAGCTAAAAGGCCGTCGTCCCCGATCGTTTCGGCCAGGGTCCACATACAGGCGAGCGCAGAGGTCACGAAGGTCTTGGTCGCCGCGACGCTGAGTTCGGGACCGGCATGGATGTCGAGCGTCGCTTCCGCCGCCCTGGCCAGCGGAGAGGCCGCGTCGTTTGTCACCGCCACCGTGTAGGCGCCGCCCGCCCGCGCCGCCTGCGTGAGGTCCACGATATCGGGGCTACGGCCCGACTGCGAGACCGAGAGGCAGACGGCGCCCGAAACCCTGAGCTTCGCCTTGTAGACCGAGGCCACCGACGGGCCGACGGATGCCACCGGCAATCCGGCCAGAAGCTCCGCAGCATATTTGAAATAGGTGCAGGCATGGTCGGAGGACCCGCGCGCCACAGTGACAAAGAAGGCCGGATCGCGGGCCGCGATCTCCCGGCCCGCCCGGCGCACGGCCTCGCCACCGCCCGACAGAAGACGCTCCACCGCCTGCGGGATTTCCACCACCTCACGACGCATCTGTGTGCTCTGATCGGTCATGCTGTTCCTACCCTTGCCGTCGCCGCCCGCGATCGTCATCCTGACAAAAATGGAAGGCCATTGAAATGAGGAGAACACTGGTCGTGGGCCTTGGCAACATGGGCATCAGCCATGCGCTCGCCCACCACGCAAACCCCGGCTCCGAGATCGTGGGCCTCGTGAACCGCTCGCCCAGAGAACTGCCGGACGCACTCACACGATATCCAAGGTTCGACAGCTTCGAGGCGGGGATGGCAACGCGACCCGACCTCGTGTTGATCGCCACCTATTCCGATAGCCACGCCGACCTCGCCATCCGCGCAATGGAGGCCGGGGCGCATGTCTTCGTGGAAAAGCCGCTTGCAACCAACGTGGCCGACGCCGAGCGTGTTGTGGAAACGGCCCGGCGCCTGAACCGCAAGCTGGTCGTGGGCTATATCCTGCGCCACCACCCCAGTTGGATCCGCATGATCGAAGAGGCTCGTGCCCTGGGCGGTCCTTTCGTTTTCCGCATGAACCTCAATCAGCAGTCCAACGGCGCGGAATGGGAGACGCATAAAGCCCTGATGCGGACAACCTCGCCCATCGTCGATTGCGGTGTCCACTACGTCGATGTCATGTGCCAGGTCACGGATGCGCGTCCCGTCCGCGTGCAGGGGATCGGCCTGCGCCTGTCGGACGAGATCGCGGAGGACATGTACAATTACGGCCAGCTGCAGGTCGTCTTCGAGGACGGTTCGGTCGGCTGGTATGAGGCGGGTTGGGGCCCGATGATGTCCGAGACGGCATTCTTCGTGAAAGACATTGTCAGCCCGAATGGATCGGTCTCGATCACCGATTCGGACAAAGGCTCCTCCTCGAACATGGACGGGCACACCAAAGTTGGTGGGTTGCTGGTGCACAAGCCTTTGGGCGACACAATAATCGATCTTCCCGACGAACCGGGCCACCAGGAATTGTGCGATGCCGAACAGACTTATATTCTTGAAGCGATCGCGGAAGACATCGACCTGAGCCGTCACATGGACGACGCGGTTCGTTCGCTGAAGATCTGCCTTGCGGCCGATAAGAGCATCCTCACCGGGAGATCCGTTCTCCTCTAGCAGGCTGCTGAAGAAGTCAGGCGTGGAGGATGTTGTTCCTGCCGCCACGATTTGAAGGCGGTTATCTGCGGCCTCGGCGGCAGGCACCGGGGGTGGATTGCCTTTTCCGTCAGGCCGCCAGGAGTTTCGGCAGCCTTGCGAGGTTGCAGGCCGCCATGGTCATCGTGAACTGCGCGCGAACCCTGTCGAGGCCGCGGTGAACAGTCTGCGCCATGCCGCCCACGGTCTTGGCCCAGCCGAAGGGTTCCTCGACCTTCTTCCGACGCCGCTGGGACAGGGCGTAGCCGGCATGCTGGGTGGTCCGTCCGTCGATGGCGGAATGCCGGGCCTTCTGCGCGACGTGCGGTGTCACGACCATGCGCCTGAGATCGGCGACGAAGTCGGCACTATCATAGCCCTTGTCCGCCCCGAGCGTCAGGCGCCGGGTCGAACCCGGGGAATGCCGATTGATCATCTCAAGGGCCGCCTTGCGCTCGCCGCGGCCGTCAGCGTGGGTCAGGTCCGCCTGCACCACGAGGCCGTTGCGGTTCTCCATCAGCGTATGCCCCATGAAGCACAGCATCGCCGCCGCGCCCGGTGCCTTCTTGTAAAGGCGCGCATCCGGGTCCGTAACCGAGGCATGGGTCGCATTCGAGCGCTTCTCGCCCCGGAAGTTCACTTCGGCGTTGCGGGGCTGGCGGGCTGTGTCGGGCATCGGCTGGGTCTCGGTCTGCTGGGGCGGCTTGTCGGTGTCTGCGCGGGGCTCTTGGGTTGGTGGCAGCGACCCGCCGGGATCGTCGTCTTGAGGCGGCGGGCTGTCCTTTGGCTGGAAGCTCTTCATGGAAGCCCACGCCTTGATCAGGGTGCCGTCGACCGAGAAGTGCTCGTCCGACAGCAGCGGCTTGACCGAAGGGTGCGCCAGGATCGCGGCCATGACCTTGCGCGACATGTCGGTGGTCAGCAGCCGGTCGCGGTTCTTGGTGAACACGGTCGGCACCCAGACCGGGTCGTCGATGCCGAGCCCGACGAACCACCGGAACAGAAGGTTGTAGTCCATCTGCTCCATCAGTTGCCGCTCGGACCGGATCGAGAACAGGATCTGGAGAAGGCTCGCCCGGATCAGGCGCTCCGGCGCGATGGAGGGGCGGCCGAAGTCGGTGTAGAGCGCGTCGAACTCGGCATCGAGACTTACCAGCGCGTCATTGACGATCTGGCGGATCTTGCGAAGCGGATGACCCGCCGGAACCCGCTCCTCAAGGTCCACATAGCTGAACAGCGATCCACTTGCTTCGTCCGTCCCGCGCATCGTCACCCTCATCGCCGCTGCCGTCACGGAAGTGAATCATGTTCTCGAAACCGCGTCGAGGCTGGCCTTTTTCAGCAACCTGCTCTCATGATCGCTGTCAAGCCTTTGTTTCATGGCAAATAATCCGGCGGAACCGGGCGCTGCGTGATGTAGATGCGCAAGGTAGGAGACGGAACTGAGACGACGGTTGAGC
>JAUIDM010000058.1 GCA_030428915.1 Alphaproteobacteria bacterium
CGCGTGGCTTGGCAGTGCATGGCCCGACCTGATCGTCGCGTTCGCGATCGCGGGGCTTTTCCTGCATTCGTCGTGGATGATCATCCGCGATGCCCGGAGTGACTTGGTGGAAGCTGACTAACTCCATAATGGTGCGACGCGCCGGACGAAAGCCGACATTCGCGCGCCCCGCAGCATCGGTGAGTCTGGGCTCGAAGCAGACTTCAGCTGCGTCCAGCACAAATGACGGCAATGCGGGACAAACCGGGCCTTTGTTCGATTGGCCAAGACTGGTGCGACCGGCCCTGACCTGCCATTCACAACGACACAAACATGCTGCACCGCGGCTCATCATTGCTGCCATTAGCCGCTTTTGCGAAGTCGGTGAACGGATGCCCGCTGCATCACTCCTTTGGCGCAGAATTTGCCAACTGCTCTGCAAAGGTGGTCAGCAGCTTGTGTTTCAATATCTTGCCGGTCGCGGCGGCGGGCAATTCGGTGGTCAGGATTATGCGTGACGGACGCTTGTAACTGGTCAATCGGTCGGAGACGAAAGCCCTGAGCTTTTCGGGGTCCAGTGCCGCTGGATCGGCGCATTGGACGAAGGCAAGGATTTCCTCGTTCCCCCCTTCAACGGCGCGGCCGATCACGGCAGACTGGATGACCTGAGGATGGTCGTTCAGGGCCGCCTCGACCTCAGGCGGATAGACGTTGAAGCCGCCGCGGATGATCAACTCCTTGCTGCGGCCGACCACGTGCAGGTTGCCAGCCTCGTCGATCTTGCCGAGATCTCCGGTGCGAAGCCAACCCTCTCCATCAATGGTTTTGGCGGTTTCGTCTGGGTTCTTGAAATAGCCTTTCATCACGTGTGGGCCACGGGTCAGGATCTCGCCGGTCTCGGTATCACTCTCGGCGCCGACCGATGTGTCGAGCCAGATCTCGATGCCTGGGAGAGGCGGACCGACGCTGGTGTCCGGCGTTCCGATCGGGTTGCGCGTACCGCAGATGCCGGCGGTGCTCTCGGTCATGCCGTACCCGTTCTGCAAGGCAAGACCATAGAACGCTTCGGCCTTGCGCTTCCAGGCGGGGTCCAGCGGGGCGGCGCCCGACGAGACATAACGCAGCTTGCTGTTTTCAAGGCGCGTGAACCCCTGATCGCGGGTGTATTGCATCAGCAGCGCGTGCATCTGCGGTACGCCGGGGAACACTGTTACGCCGTCCCTCAGCGCCTCGTAGACGCGGTCGGGACGGAAGCGGGTCTCAAGCTGTACGGTGGCACCGGCATGGCTCGCCGCCATCAGCATCGAAGCAAGACCGAACACGTGGGTCAGCGGCAGCACACCATAGACGCGGTCGCCGGGCGCCATGCCGCGGAGTTCGGCGGAAATGCGCCCGGCGAACAGCAGGTTGGCATGAGTCAGCATCACACCCTTGGGTACACCGGTCGTGCCGGTGGTATAGAGGATCACAGCGGTTTCATCTGGGCCGTTTTCCACCGGCTCCGGATTGCTTGGTGCGGTCACGGCCATGGCGATGGTGCCGAAAGACGTACGTTGGTTTTCGGACTGGGCGGTTTCTGCGTGGGCAGCAGCCGCGGTGGACACGGCGGTGGTGAAGATCGTGACACGAGGTGTCGCGTGATCCAGCACGCGACTGATTTCCGCCGGGGTCATGCGTGCGTTGACCGGAACGGCATAGGCACCCACTGTACTGGCGGCGAAGATGAGGACCGCTGTTGCATGGCAATTCTCGGACACGATCGTAACTCGGTCACCGGGTTGAACGCCGTGACCGCGGAGGATCGCAGCAGCCTCAGAAATGGCTTCAAGGTGTTCGGCATAGGTCACCTCGCGCCCGTCACAATCCATGACGGCTACGGCGTCGGGCATCCGATGGGCCTTGTCGGCGACCAGGTGGTGAATGCGTGTGATTTGATCATTCATGAGGTTATGGCCTCGGCATGCTGTGTTGCAGTTTGGTGCGGGCGCAGACGCGACAGCGCCGTTTGCGCTTCCTGTTCCAGCTGCGCCACGATGTCGGCCAGTGGCGCGATACGATCCGTCAGGCCCAGCGATTGTCCGGCCGACAGCATCCCGCGCGACACGTCGCCGGTTTCATATGCCTTCCGGCCAATCGCGCCAGAAACGTGGGGCATAAGCGCCGCAATTCCGATATTCGGATCGTCAGCCTCAAGCTGTTTCACCATCTCGGTCGTTTCATTGCAGAGCGTTCGGACGGTGTTGCGCACGCTGCTCATCGTCAGCGTCGTGTCGCGTTCACTGGCTGCGACCAATGCCTGTTTGTACCCGTCGTGCGCGGTGACTTCCTCGGCCACAAGAAAGCGGGTGCCGACGACGACCCCGGACGCGCCACAGGCGAGCGCGGCAATGATCTGGCTGCCCGTTCCGATGCCCCCACCGATCAGGAACGGGATATCGAGGTCCCGCTCGGCCAGCGCCTGATTGACCATGCTTCCGATGAGATCCAGCCCGGGATGCCCGCCGCATTCTGCGCCGACGATCGAGACCATATCGACGCCAACCGCCTGCGCCTTCACGGCGTAGCGCACGCTGGGCACCTTGTGCAGGACGGTGATGCCAGCCTGCTTCAGGATCGGCATGAAGGCTTCGGGGTTGCGGCCGGAGGTTTCGACGAAGCGGATGCCCTCGTCCGCGATCAGGCGGAAGATGTCGGCGATGTTTTCGCCTTCGACCAGTTTCGGAAGCATCGAGATGTTCACCCCAAAGGGGCGGTCGCCGCTCAAGGCGCGGCATTTCGCGATTTCCGCTCGCAGGACAGCGGGATCGGGAAAGCTTGCGGCAGTGATGAAGGACATGATGCCGGCCCGAGCGCCGGCGGCGACGTAAGACGCATCTGACAACCACATCAGACCACCAGCGACGATCGGCAAGCGGCAACCAAAGGCGCGTGTGACGGCGGTATCGAAAACCGGATCGGTCATGTATTCCGCCTCAGTTGCGCATATTCAGGCGTACGTTTCTCCAGGAAGGCGGCGATACCCTCTGCGGCCTCGGGCGCTGCGACGGCGTCAGCCATGGCATCGCGCTCCGCGTTCATCTGATCGCGTGGAGAAGCGGAGCGGGCGGCATTGACAAGCGCCTTGATCCTGCTCTGAGTGGCAGAGGGTCCGTCGCTGAGCCTGTCGGCAAGCGCGAGTGCGGCTGCAAAAACGTTTCCTTCTTCCTCCACCTGCGAGATCGCGCCGAGGGCGTGCAGGCGTTCGGCCGTGACGGGGTCGCCCAACAGCGCCATCTGCATCAGTGCGGCGCGCGGCAGATGGGCCGACAACGTGCTGGTCAATCCGCCATCGGGAACAAGCCCGGCCTTGACATAGGCGACGGTGAATTTCGCATTCCGATCCGCGACGATCAGATCGCAGGCAAAGGCGAGCGAGACGCCGGCCCCCGCGGCGCCGCCTTCGACTGCGGCAATCACGGGTTTGGGGCAGTCCATCACGGCGCGGATCACATCATGCAGGTCTTCGATTTTGGCCAGGCGTTCTTCTCGGGGCAAGTCGCGGCGGGTGGCGAGCAGGCCGAGGTCTCCGCCGGCACAGAAAAAGCCGCCCGCGCCGCGCAGGATGACCGAAGTGATGCGGTCTTCGCGGGCTGCAAGCTCCATCGCGTCGCGCAGAACCCGGTAAAGGTCGGGCGACAGCGCGTTGCGCTTGGCGGTGTTCTCGTTGACGACGACGAGGCGATCGCCGAGGTCCTGGAAATGGGCAAGCGGTTGCATCAGGCGTCCTTTCGTTCTGTTGGCGCCAGACGGTCCTGCGGCACTCGTTTGAAAACGCCGGTTGCCGTGGCGATGAGGGTGCAGTCGGCATCCCGTACCGTGCCGTCCAGGAACAACAGCGCGCGGCCGCCGCCGACCACGTGGCCGGTTGCCGTCAATTCGGCCCCCTTCCGGGCCGGGGCGACGAATTGCATACTGAGCGAGATCGTCAGAAACGGCGCACGCCCTTCGGGGTCCACCGTCAGGCTGGCAGTCGCACCAAGCGCATTGTCGAGCATGGCTGTTGCTATGCCACCGTGCAGCACACCGTGGCGGTTGAGGTGCTGATCGGTCAAGGACAGATGACACCGGGCGCACCTGTCCTGCTGACCGACGTCCAGAACGTAGCCGATCAGACGCTGCGCGCCGGTTTCGTCTGTGATCAATCCCTCTGCGTTCATGGCTCAGGCAACGGCCAGCGCAACGAAACGTTCAAGGTGATGGATCGCGTCGCCAAAACGATGGTCGACCATGATCAGGCGCTTTGCCAGGTGGCCGAGTTCGTATTCTTCGGTCATGCCGATCCCGCCATGCATCTGGATGCTTTCCTCGGCCACCAGCTTGGCCGCGTTGCCGATCAGGTTCTTGGTGGCGCTGACATGCATTTCCCGTGTGTCGGCTGCGCTGTCGAGATGTCCGGCGAGGTTGATAACCGCCGACCGCGCCTGTTCGATTTCGATCAGCACATCGGCCATGCGGTGTTGCAGCGCCTGGAATTTCCCGATGGGCTTGCCGAATTGTTTGCGGGTTTTCAGATAGTCCGTGGTCAATTCCCGGATGCTTTCCATCAGGCCCAACGCCTCGGCGCAAATCGCCAGCGTGGCGCGGGCATTGACCTCGGCGATTGCGTCATAGGCACCGCCTTCGGGCCCCAAACGGGCAGCGGCACCAAGCCTGACATCCTCGAGCAGGATCTCGGCGGCCTGACCGCCCGAAACCAGGGGATAGCTGCGCAGAGCAATGCCGTCGATACCGGCGGGAACCAGGAACAGGCTGATGCCGTTCCGGTCCGCCGCTTGGCCGTCTGTGCGGGCGCTGATCAGGATGTGATCGGCGGCAGGCGCGTTGACAACGACGGCCTTACGGCCGTTCAGGACATAGCCGTCTCCGTCGCGGGTCGCGGTGGATTCGACCTGCGACATGTCATAGCGGCTGGATGGCTCGGCATGGGCAAAGGCGAGCTGGGTCGTGCCCGCAATGACGGACTCGATCTGCTGTTTCTGGACTTCGTTACCCAACGCCGCGATCAGGCCACCGCCCAGTACGGCCGTGTCAAGCAGGGGATCGACCGCGCCAACGCGGCCAAGCTCTTCAAACACAAGCGAAATGTCGAAGCCGCCGCCGGCAAAGCCGCCGTCATCCTCGGAAAACAGCGCGCCGATGACGCCCATTTCGGCAAGGCCGCTCCAGACATCCCGCGAAAACCCGCAATCGGCCTCGACCAACTCGGCCCGCAGCGCCGGCGTGTAGGTTTCCCTCAGAAAGCGGCGCAGGCCGTCCTGAAGCATCTTGCGTTCTTCTGTCAGTTCAAAATTCATGGTCTGTCCTTACAGTTCCAGAATGGCCTTGCTGATGATCGTGCGCTGGACCTCGTTCGATCCGCCGTAGATCGACAGTTTCCGGTTGTTGAGGTATTGCGCCGTGGCGCTTGCGGCGTAATCCGGACCGATGGGGCCCAGGTTGCTGCCCTCCTCCAGTGCCTCCGAGACAAACGGCATCGCGTACGGGCCCACGGCAGTACGGGTCAGCGCGTTGATTTCCTGGCGGATGGTGGTGCCCTTGATTTTCAGCATCGAGCTTTCCGCGCCGGGCGCCTGACCTGCGGCGGCCTGAGAAATGACGCGCAGGTTGGTGATCGACATGGCCATCAGATCGATTTCAACACGCGCAATCCGGGCCGCGAAATAGGGGTTTTCGATAAGTGGTCGGCCGTTTGACCGTTCGGCACGGGCTATTCGTTTCAGGTTTTCCAGACCGGCATTCGCAAAGCCCACGCCTGCGATATTGGTGCGTTCATGGGTCAGCAGGTATTTGGCATAGGTCCAGCCCTTGTTCTCCTCGCCCACCAGGTTTTCGACGGGCACTCTGACATCGTCGAAGAAAACCTCGTTCACCTCCGGCTCGCCATCGATCAGGATGATTGGGCGAACCTTGACGCCGGGGCTGTTCATGTCCACCAGCAGGAACGAGATACCCTCCTGCGGTTTGCCCTCTTTCGACGTGCGGACGAGACAGAAGATCATGTTGGCGTGCTGGCCGAGCGTCGTCCATGTCTTTTGCCCGTTGACGACATAGTGATCGCCGTCGCGGACCGCCGTCGTACGCACCGAAGCAAGATCCGACCCTGCGCCGGGCTCCGAATAGCCCTGACACCACCAGTCATCGCCATTCAGAATGCGCGGCAGATAGTACTCCTGCTGCTCCTTCGAGCCGAATTTTTGCAAGACCGGCCCGAGCATGGCCAGACCGAAGGGTACGATGCGCGGGGCGGCGGCCCTGGTCATCTCGTCCTCGAAAATGTGGCGCCGCACCGCATCCCAGCCGGCACCGCCGAATTTCTTGGGCCAATTGCCGGCGAGCCAGCCTTTCTCATTGAGAATGGCGTGCCATTCCTCGTGATCCTGCTTGGTCAGGGTCTTGCCCTGCTTGACCTTGTCCGCAAGTCGGGCCGGCAGCTTTTCAGCCAGGAAGCGTCGCACTTCGTCGCGGAACGCCTTTTCTTCGTCGGTGTAGTTCAGGTCCATCGGGCGGTCCTCTTCAGTAGATTTCAAACAAGCCGGCAGCGCCCTGGCCGCCGCCGATGCACATCGTCACGACGCCGAGTTTCGCGCCGCGCCGGTGGCCCTCGACCATCAAGTGACCGGTCATCCGCGCTCCGGTCATGCCGAACGGGTGGCCAACGGCGATCGAGCCGCCGTCCACATTGCAGATGTCGTTGTCGATGCCGAGCCTGTCCCGGCAATAGATCGCCTGACTCGCAAAGGCCTCGTTCAGTTCCCACAGGTCTATGTCGTCGACCTTCAGACCCTGCCGTTCCAGCAGGCGCGGAACAGCAAAGACCGGGCCGATTCCCATCTCGTCGGGTTCGCACCCGGCAACGGCAAACCCCCGGAAGGCGCCAAGCGGCGTTAGGCCCTGCCGCTCGGCCTCTTTCGCATCCATCATCACCAGCGCCGCTGCGCCGTCGCTGAGCTGCGAGGCATTACCGGCGGTGATGAACTGATCCAGACCGCGAACAGGTTCAATCTTCTTCAACGCCTCCAGCGTGGTCGAGGGGCGGTTGCATTCATCCTGCGCGATTGCCGTCTCGACCTCTGAAACCTCTCCTGTTTCCTTGTTCTTTTGCGCCATCGTGACGGTGATCGGGGCAATCTCCTGATCGAAGCGACCCGCCTCTTGCGCCGCAGCGGTGCGCTGCTGGCTTTGCAGGCCAAGTTCGTCCTGCGCCTCGCGGCTGATGCCGTACCGTTTGGCGACGATATCCGCAGTCTCGATCATCGACAGATAGAGTTCAGGCTTGTTTCCCTCGATCCAGGCCTCGCGCGAATGGCGTACCGGAGGCTGCACCATTGATATGCTTTCGACGCCCCCCACCAGCACGGCCTTTGCGCCTTCCCGTTCGATCAGATGCGCGCCCATGGCGACCGCTTGCAAGCCGCTGGCGCAGAAACGGTTGACGGTCGTGCCGGCGATGCCGACCGGCAGACCGGCGCGGATCACGATCTGGCGTGCGATGTTGCCGCCGGTGACGAATTCCGGATAGCCGCAGCCCCAAATGCTGTCCTCGATCAGTCCGGGGTCGATCCCTGCGCGCCGGACGGCTTCGGCTGCGGCGTGGCCGCCCATGGTCGCGCCGTGGGTGATGTTGAAACTGCCGCGCCCGGCCTTGCCGATCGGCGTGCGGGCGATGGAAACTATAACGGCGTCGGTCATGTGTCAGGTTCCTTTCAGCGCTGGTTCAGGCTGTCGAATGCGCGGCCCTCAGCCACCAGCTTTTCCAGCAGAGGAGATGGCGACCAGAAATGATCGTCCTCCTCGGCATAACTGCGAATGTCGGCGAGAATGGCGTCCAGCCCCGTCATGTCGGCGTATTTCATCGGCCCGCCGCGCCAGCGCGGAAAGCCGTAGCCGTAGAGAAAAACCACATCCACATCCAGCGGGCGCTGCGCGATCCCTTCATCCACGACGCACGCGCCTTCGTTGACCATCGCCGCCATGTAGCGGCGCACGATCTCGTCGTCCGTGAAGGTACGGGGGGTGATGCCCGCATCCGCGCGCGCTTGACCGACGATACGTTCCACCTCGGGGTCTGGGCGGCCCTTGCGGTCGCCCTGATCATAGATGTAGTAGCCGCGGCCGGTCTTCTGACCCAGCCATCCCTTGTGATAAAGCGCGTCGGCAAAGGACGGGTTGCGGTCGCGCGGATGCGCATCCGCGGCCTTGCGCTGGCGGGTGGCATAACCGATGTCCAGCCCGGCAAGATCCGAGACCTGATACGGTCCCATTGCAAATCCGAAATCCGTCATCGCTTTGTCGATCTGGTAGGGGCTTGCCCCGTCCAGAACCATGTGATCGGCGGCGGTGCGGTAGCGGGACAGGATGCGGTTGCCGATGAAACCGTCGCAGACGCCGGCACGCACCGCAGTCTTCCCAAGCTTCTTGGCAAGGGAAAAGGCGGTGGCGACCACGTCTGGGGCGGTCTTGTCGGCAACGACGACCTCCAGCAGTTTCATGATATGCGCGGGAGAAAAGAAATGAAGGCCGATCACGTCCTCGGGCCGCGACGTGGAGCCCGCAATTTCATTGACGTCGAGGTAGGAGGTGTTCGTCGCCAGAATCGCACCCTTCGCAAGGGTTGCGTCCAACCGCGCGAACACGTCCTTTTTCACATCCATGCTTTCGAACACGGCCTCGATCACCAGATCGGCACCGGACAAAGCGTCGTAATCCGTGACAGTCTTCAAAGCGTCCTGGAGGATCGCGTCACGTCTCTGTGCGCTGAGCTTGCCGCGCTTCACCGCGGCGTCCAGATTGTCGGCGATCGTCTTGCGAGCCTTGTCAGCCGCCGCGGAATCGCGCTCCACAAGCGCTACCGCCAGGCCGCTCAACACCGCCGAAGTCGCGATGCCTGCGCCCATTGTTCCGCCGCCAACGACGCCGATTTTTTCCACCTCGCGGGCCGCGATGCCGTCGATCTCCGGCAACTTGGCGACAGCCCGTTCGGCAAAGAAAGCGTGGATCAGCCCGGCGCGCTGAGGCGTGTCCATCAGGTGCAGGAACAACCGGCGCTCTTCGGCCAGACCGTCGAAGAAGGTGTTTTTCGTTGATGCTTCGACCGCGTCCACTGCGGTCAATGGCGCGACTTCTCCGCGGACCGTTTTCTTAAGTTTGGCGCGCCAGACAGCAATTGCGTCATCGGCCTTCGCCGCCGGCAGATCCTTGGTCGGACGGGCGGGGGCGTTGTCGGCCAACAAGCTGCGTGCATAGGCAAGCGCGGCAGCGCGGATGTCCGAACCTTCGCCAAGGTGGTCGACAAGGCCGAACCCGATGGCCGCATCCGCCGTTACGGGCGTGCCGCTGGTGATCATCTCAAGCGCCTTGTCGACGCCGACCAGACGCGGCAGCCGTTGCGTTCCGCCCGCGCCCGGCATGATGCCAAGCTTGACTTCGGGCAGGCCAAGCCGCGTTCCCGGCAGGGCCATGCGGTAATGCGCGCCAAGCGCGACCTCCAGCCCGCCGCCCAAGGCCATTCCATGCATCGCCGCGACGACCGGCTTGGTGCATGCCTCAATGTGGGTGATCACGTTGGGCAAGCTTGGGCTTTGCGGCGGTTTGCCGAACTCGGATATGTCCGCGCCGCCGATGAACATACGTCCAGCGCCGAGGATCACCGCGATGTCGGCGTCGTGGTCCGCCTCGAACCGGGCGAAGGTTTCGGACAGACCGCTCCGGACATCATGGGACAGGGCGTTGACCGGCGGATTTTCCACCGTCACTACCGCTACCCGGTTTTCGACCTCATAGGACACAGAACCCATCGTTATGCCTTTTCCTTTTTCAATTTCGTGATGCCGAATTCTGCCGTCACAGGTCCCGGTTGGCAGGGGCCGAGCCCTGACCCATGATCCGTTCAAGCTCCTGCACCGTGGCGTGAAGCTTGGGGCCGACCTCGGTCCGCATCCGCTCCACCGAAAGCATTTCGGGCAGCGCACCGCAGGTGAAAATCACGGATTCACTCAGGTCACGGGAATGGAACGGTACTGCGACGGCGTGGATGTTCGCCGCAAAATACTCCGCCGGATCGGCGATGACGAAACCGGAGGACAAAAGCTGCTGCTGAGCATCCTGGCGCACGGCGACCGCGCGGTCGGGCGTCAGCCCTCGGTCACCTTGCACCTCCGCCACCACGGAGTCCAAGTTCCCCTCAGACAGCGTGGCAAGAAACGCGTGACCAGACGATGATCCGTTGAACGGCAGGCGGTGGCCGACCTCCAGCCACAGCGACGCGACCGATCGGGGGCGCCAGGTCTTGACGATGAGCATCTTGCGGGCATCGCGCACCAGCAGAAGGCAGAGTGTCCCGGTTTCATCGGCGAGCCTCTGCATCAGCGGTGCAGAGAGATCCACAAACGTGATCGACGCGCTGGCCATGTTTCCGAGCGCGATCAACGCCGGGCCGGGGCGGTACCTGTCATTCCTGCGGGCATGGTTCAGATATCCGAGCGCCTGCAGGGTGAACGTCAACCGCGAGACCGTTGACTTTGGAATGCCCGTGCGCTCGGAAATTTCGGCATTGCCAAGACCGTCGTCCGAAGGACGAAACGCGCGCAATACGCTCAGCCCCCGCGCCAGTGTGGTTGCAAATCTGCGGTCTGTTGCTTCGTCCTTCATGCCTTTTTCGTCCGCCTTCCGTTTCATGGAACTCACATCGAATACGGGATCAGTAGGGAAATGATCGGGAAGGCCATGATCACGATCAGCACGATCACGTCGATGACCAGAAACCTGAGAATCCCGGAAAAGATCCTGTCGATCGGCACCTCTTTGCCCACCACGTTGGCGATGACAAAGACGTTCAGGCCAACGGGCGGCGTGATCAGCCCGATCTCCAGCAGCTTGATCACGACGACGCCGAACCAGATGAGGTCGAAGCCATAGGTTTCCACAAGCGGGATCATCAAGGGCAGCGTCAGAACCATGATGCCGATGGGATCAAGGAACATGCCGAGCAGCAGATAGATCACAGCGATCGCGGCCAACAGCAGGATTGCGGAGAGCTGCGCTTCGGTCACGAAGCTCACGATGGCCGGGGCGACGCCGGTCAGGGCGACGAAGGCGACGAAAATCTTGGCGCCGGCGGCGATCAGGAAGATGCTTGCGGTTTGGATGCAGGTTTCCCGAAGCGATTCAACCAAGCCGCGGAAGTCGAGCTTTCCCTGGACAAAACCGATGGCGACTGCAGCCGATACACAGATGGCCGCCGCCTCGGTGGGGGTGAAGAACCCGCCATATATGCCGCCGACAATGATTACGAACAGCGCGATCGCCGGCCAGGCTTCGAGCGCTGCACGGCCCCTGTCGCCCAACGAGATTTGCCCTTCGAACGCGGGGGCCGCCGCCGGGTCGCGGTGAACCCAGAAAAAGATGACCAGTACGAAGCCCAGCAGTGAGATGATGCCCGGAAGGATACCGGCAAGGAACAAGGCGCTGATCGAGGTTTCAGTGAAAATGCCGTAGATGATGAACAGGACCGACGGTGGGATCAGTGACCCCAGCGTACCCCCTGCTGCGACGCTGGCCGTGGCAAGACGTTTGTCATAACCCATCCGCAGCATCTCGGGCGAACAGATGCGGCCCATTGTGGACGCACATGCAATTGATGAGCCGGTGATCGCCGAAAACCCGCCGCAGCCGACCACGGACGCCATCGCCACGCCGCCCGGAACCCGGGCAAGCCAGACTCGCGCGGCATGGTAGATTTTCGTCGTGATTTCGGCGCGGTAAGCGATATGGCCCAAGGCGATGAACAGAGGGATCATCGACAGGTCGTAGGAATGGATCAGATCGAACGAGTTCGAGAAAACCAGCGAAGTCGTCGGCTTCAGCGCCCTTTCCGGCGTGAACGTGCCGGTGCGCAATGCGAAGACCGCGAAGGTGCCAACCGTGGCCACTCCGGCAAGCGCAAAGGCGATGGGTACGCGGATTGCCAGCAGCCCGATGACTGCTCCGAAGGCAATAATTCCGATCAGGGTGCCGTCCATCAGACGCTTTCCTCATGCTCGTGTTGGGGGGCCATCACGTGGTCGCCGGCACGGATCGTTCGGATGTCGCCGATCACCATCAGCAAGAGGCGCAGCCAGCAGAACGAAATCCCGATCAGAAAGACAACCCGGCCGGGCCATTTCGGCAGATTGAGTTGGCCAAAGAAAAAGGCGCCGCTTTCCCAGGTATGCGCGACCTCTCTCCACCCTGCGTAGATAAGAGGGGACAGCGCAAACAATCCGAAGATGCTGCCAAATACCACCAGCCAATCCTGTGCCCGAAGGGGCAGCTTTTTGCTGAGAAACTCGACTACGATATGCGCTCGGTCCAGTGTGGCTGCCGCCAAGGGCAGAACGATCGCGACCACCATCAGTTCGCGCACCATCACGATGGTATCGGGGATGCCGGAGTTCACCGTGATCCGCAGAAGAACGCTGAGCGTGATCAGCGCCCCAAGGCCGAACACGGCGATGACGGCAAGGTCAAGCAGCAGTCTTTCGATACGACGCAGCATCCGTCCACTCCGCAAGAATATTCAGGTAGGTATGTGTTGCGGCGCCGGTTTCAGGCGCCGCAACGTTGTGTGATGAAAAGGTCAGCTGCGGACCCAGGGATAGCCCTTGCTGTCACGCTCTTCGGTGTATTTCGTCAGCAGGGCGCGGTACTGTTCCAGCAGCGCCGCACCGTCCAGCCCGGCCGCATTCGCGCGCTCGACCCACTCGTCGACGTATTGCTTGCCCTGTTGCACAAGCTTGTCGCGCTCTTCCGCGGGCAGTTCGATCACCTCTACGCCTGCGTCCTTCATGGTCTGAATAGCGGCTTCGTTGTCGGCAGTGATCAACTCGCCCAGCTTGTCGGCCATGGCGACGCCAGCATCGGCCATGGCGGCTTGGGTTTCGGCGTCCAGCGCGTCGTATGAGTCCTTGTTCATGAAGATGCCAAGCGCGCCAACCTGGCCCCAGTCGAGGATGGTATAGCTGGTCATGACTTCCTGCTGCTTCAGCGCGGCCACCGCATAGGAATAGCCCTGCGAACAGTCGAGCAGCCCGGTGTCGAGCCCCTGGTAGGCGTCATAGATCGACATCGCGATCATGTTCGCCCCGAAATCGCGGAACGCGTCGCCATAGGCTCCGACGCCGCGGACCTTGAGCCCGTCAATGTCATCGACGGAGCGGATCGCGGTGTCCTTGCATCCGATATTGACTGCCGAGGTCGTGAAGGTTCCGAGGTAAACGAGGTTCTGGTCGGCGAGGCTTGCCTGAATCGCCTCGTTGGTCCGCATCAGTTCATCCGTTGCGCGCATCCCGACCCAGGCGTCGGCGTTGCGCAGCGGCAGGTCGGCAATTCCGTAGGCCAGCATTTCCTGCGGGAAATAGACGGCAATGATGGTGCCCAGATCTGCAACGCCATCGGCGATGGATTGTGCCGCCGCATTGGCTTTGAACAGCGCGCCGCCCCATTGGATGTCGAGTTTGACCTCGCCATTCGTGCGGGCAGTCACGTCGTCGGCGAAGGATTGCAGAGCTTCGGCCCGCGCTCCGCGGTTTGGGCCTGCCTCACCCAGAATCAGGGTCGTTTCGGCGGTCGCGATGGACGCAGCCGCCAGACAGAGAGCGGTTGCAGTGCTTGCCAGTAGGGTCTTCATTGGGTCTCCTCTCCAGAATAATTCCACTATGCGGAATTCTATTCTAACATGCGGCACAATAGAATCGACGCCAGCAGAAATCAAGGGAAAGTGTCAGAGTAAGAGAAAACCCGCTTTCCGACCGGTAGGAGAGCCAGTTCACATGTTCCGCGCAATGGCAGCACTGTTCGGTGCAATTGGCTGGAAACTTCAAACCTGGGTTTCAAGAAAATGCGTCTGTGGCGCCGTAGGACCGGTCGCTTGGAGGACTTTGGATCAGCACAATCTGGCGGCAGAAGAATATCGGGCTTGGAGTTGTATTTCCTGGTACGCAGCGGAGCGATGCAAGAGGAGACCGTGCCTTTGACCTATTGGAAGTCGCAGACGCCTCCGAGCGCGGTACCTGAGTAATAACCGCATAAGAACACGGCGACGGTCAGCTTGGGCAAACCGGTCCAGCACGGACAGCCTTAGTATTCCTTCTCCGGTGATTGCACTAACAGGTCAGATTGTACCAATGTCAGCTTTTCAGAATTCCGCCCGCTGGTTCGCCTATTGCGGCGAAAGTCCGGATTCCGCCCTTCGCGACTCATGCTGCGGGATACATCAATGAGTTATATGGGCTCTTCGGTAGCATTAGCTGCGGGCGACACGAACGTCTGCAATGTGCGCCGGGTTCATTCAAACCACCAGCACAGAAAAAGGGGAACCGCGGTCCCACGGCTCCCCTTTCGGTGCGGATGTCTAATATCGCGCGTTAATCATGCGACCAGCGACAGCCCCGCGCCCGCGTCCTGCGGCTGCTCACCGCTGTCGATGAACGGGATGATCGAGAAGGTCTGCCCGCCGCGCTGCTCTTCGTTCTGCACGGCGTTGACGCGCAGGTCCCCATCAGGCGTGTTGATCAGCAGCGACAGGTAGTCATTGCCCGTGCGGCTGCTTTTGGCCATCCAGGCCGAGCCAACGCGGATCGGCTTGCCACGCGGCGAACTGACCTCGATCCGGTAGTCCGGATGCGTGTCTTCGGTCTTGTAATCGTTCTCGATCAGCATGAACTCCAGATCGAACATCATGTTGGCGATGTAGCCGGTGAAGGCGTTGTCGGCGTCCATGGCGGTGAGCTCGCCCGAGATCGAGCCGGATTTCATCAGGCCGTTCGAGACCAGCGGGATGATCTCGAATTCGCCGCTCTGGGCTGTGCGCGCTTCCTTCGTCTGCACGGCATTGACGCGGAACGGGCCCAAACCGACATCGATCTGCATCGAGATGTAGGGATTGCCGCTGGTCGTGCCGGTCTCGTTCCAGGCCGTACCGATGCGCACCTTGCGGCCAGACTTGTTGACCGCCGTCACGTCGTAATCCGGGCTGCGTTCGGACATCTTGGCCCGTGCCTCGAGCTGGATGGCGATGTCAAAGCGCGTCGAATGGATCATGCCGGTGTATTCGGCGGCTGCGGTCTCGACATTGCGGGTAAGGGTTCCTGCGAACATGGGATGGTTCCTTTTGGATTGGCCGGTGCCTGACGTTTTTGCCAACGCATCCGGGATTGCTTTCTCGACCCCTTGAGGGATCACAAATCAGAAAGCCTGCTTTCCTTTCAG
>JAUIDM010000455.1 GCA_030428915.1 Alphaproteobacteria bacterium
ATCGTGTCGAAACCCATGCCGAAACCGGCGATGTCGCGCACAAGAACGCCCATTACGGCGCGCGTATCTTTTCGCTTGTGTTAGACGCGGTGACTGCGAAATCGCCTGAGACGGCTCTTTAACGCCGATAGACAACCGAGCCGTTCGACGGCGCCTCGGGGTCGTCGGCAAAAGCCGCGCGTTCGAGCACGGGTCCGAACTTTCTGCGGATCAGGTCGATCTCGCTTTCGTCGAGGAAGGGCAGGATGACCCGCCCGATCCCGGCGAGCAAGTCAGGCGATAAAGCGTCCGCCTCAATCTGGTCGTAGGGCAGGCGCAACGCATCGGGGCGGAACCGGGCGATCAGGTCCGCAAGACCGGGATAGAGGCCGGGCGGATCGCTCTCTTGTCTAAGCGGCGTGTCGGCATAGGCAACCCGACCCTTGGCGTCGGGAAATTGCGTGGTCAGGATCAGGCGGCCCAGCTCCGCCAGCACGCCGCGCTCCTCGTGATTGAGGATCTGCAGCCCCGGATGGATCAGATGGGCCTTCAGGCCGATGAACCCGATCCCGGCGTGCAGGTCCAGAAACCGGCTGGCCCCGTCCAGGAGCCCGCCGATATTGCGGGCATTGCGGCGGTCGAACTTGCCCGCTTGGATCGCCTCAAGCGCCAACGGTGTGAAGATGCGGGGATCTACCTTCAGCCGGATGCCCTGATTTTCGACCTCTTCCAGCGCGATCTCGTTCGAAAGGTCAATCGGCCCTGCGATATAGGGCGAGGTCTGGGGTGATCCCCAGCCCGGCGGGGGCGGGGTGCGACGTTCGCTTTTCGGCAGCGCTGCGCGGCGTTTTTCCAGCTTGGACTGCACCGCCGCCACCGCAGCCGGGTCGCGGGCCTTGGGCGGTTTGGCGACGACCTGCGTGACCGGAATTTTCGACGCCTCAACCAGTTTGGCGACATAGTCGAGATAATCCGGCTGTTCGCGGTATTCGGCGAGTTTCGTTTCGGCGCGGGTATGGGTCGCATCATGCAGCCGCGCGACCTCCGGGTCCTTCAGAAGCCATTCCATGATGGCCCGGCGCGCAGGTGCATGACGCTGGATGGCTATGTCCTGTGTTTCGTTCCGGTCCTGAAGCGCCCAGTAGTCGGAGTTGTACTTGTCCTTCTTCAGGTTCGCGTTGCCCCGGTATTTGCGCAGCGAATACGCATCCATCGACTTGATCGCGTAGTGGTTCATCTGCGCCCAGTCGTAACCCAAGGTCCGGCGGATCGAGCGCCAGCCGCGAAACTTGAACCAGTCTTCCAGCGGGCGGCCCGATCCGTTCACCCAAAGGACCTTTTCCGGGTAGTCCGTCTCGCGGTGCTGCGACTTGATGATCGGCCGGTGCATGCCAAGGCGCAGGTATTTCGGATCGAAGCGCAGAAGCGTCTTGGTGCCCCAGCCCTTGTTCCAGAAGGGCGGCGCCGCCCAGGTGAACTGATCGGTGATCGGCGCGCGCGACCAGTCGCGGATGCCGGAGGACCCGAAGATGCGCCAGGTGATGACCATTGCATGGGCATCCAGCGCCATGAGGTCGGCCACAAGCCCGTCCATCGTGCCTGACGGGTGGTTGATGCACATGAACTCATCGGCGTCGAGGACCAGAAGCCAGTCGGACTCCTGTATCAGCTCTTCCCGCGCGGCGGCCTTCAGCATCGAGGGGTGCGGCTTCATCCCTTCGGGAATGACGTTTTCCCGGTGGTGGACACCGATCCCCATCTCCTCCAGCCGCTTCAGGATCGTGTCGGTGCCGTCGCTGCAATCATTGGTGTAGACCATCAGTTCGGTGAAGCCGAGCGCGAGGTGATGGGCCACCCATTCGACGACATAAGGCCCTTCGTCCTTCATCGTGGAAAGCGCGACGAGGCTGCCATGCCGGCTTGTCTGCGGCAGAACCGGTAAGGGGAAAGGTGCGTCGTCCATACGGTGCGCGTGGCTACCCCGTGACTGCGTTTCAGTCGCCCTTTGCGGGCCCTGCAACCCGTTGGCAAGGCGCGAAAGCCCAGCCGCGACCATGCTTGCGGGTAGCACTCTCTCGCTTTATTGACAAGCTTGAGGCAGGGGAGCGGCTGACCGATAAGCCGATTGGGCATGTCATGACGGACAAGAAGGATGAAACCCCGAAACCCGCAGATTACGGTGTGATCCTGCGGGCCTCGAACGGTGACGTCATCCGGTACGAGCCCAGCGGGTTGAGCCTGCGTCTGTCGGACCGCGTGATCGCGGATATCGCGGCAAGGCTGGAGGAACAGGGGTTCCGGCCTGCCGGGTCCATGCCCGAGGCGGCCGCCGAAACCGAGACAGAGGTCGCGGCCTTCCCCGATGATATCGACGCCTGGGATATCCGCCGGGAAGGCGACTGGCTGAGCTTTACCGCCGATCTGCCGGGGAAACAGGGTGTGCGCGGGTTCCGCCGTGAGGTTGCGGGCGGTGCGATCCTCGCCGATACGCCGGGTCCGCTTCTGGGTCTTCTATCCATCGGCGGGGCGCGGGCGGCGCTTGCCTCGCAGCGGACTTGCGATTTCCCGCATCATGTCTTCGCGCCTGCCGACGATATCGGCGCGGTGGGCCATGCGGGCGAAGGTCAGGCCACGCGCCAGCACCGGATGGAGCCGCTTCGCGAAATGACGCATGAGGCGCTGGTCGCCGAACGGTTGCTGACCCATGCCCGCGCGACCAAGGGGGCGATGCCGCTCTTCTTCGTCCGGGCCGAGACCGATACCTCCGCCGATGCCGCGTCCCTGTCCGGCGGCGAGGCCCTTGCCAATTTTACTCAGGCCG
>JAUIDM010000456.1 GCA_030428915.1 Alphaproteobacteria bacterium
TCTTTGCGAAATCGCCGCGCAGCGTCACGATCCCCGAGGCGGCCGCACTCGTGCTTGCGGTGCCGGCGGGCGTGGCCAAGGTTGCGCTGACGGTCAACGCGGACAATGCTGAACTGGATGCGATCACCGCCGCTGTCCCGCTCGACATGTTGCAACTGCACGGCGCCGAAAGCCCCGAACGGGTGAGTGAGGTCAAGGCCCGCTACGGCCTGCCGGTCATGAAGGTGCTCGGCATCGCCGACCGCGCCGACCTTGCCGCGCTCGATACCTATCAGCACATTGCCGACCAGATCCTTGTCGATGCCAAACCGCCCAAGGACGCCGTTCTGCCCGGCGGCAACGGCCTGACATTCGACTGGACGCTGCTTCTGGGCCGGGTTTGGCGCCGGCCGTGGATGCTGGCTGGCGGCCTGACGCCCGAGAATGTCGCGCTGGCGATCCGTTCGACCAATGCTCGGCAGGTGGATGTCGCTTCTGGCGTCGAAAGCGCGCCTGGTGAAAAAGATACCGACCTGATCCGTGCCTTCGTCGCAGCGGCAAAAGCGGCCGTTCCGGCATGATCCGGTTCCGTGAGGCGCGGCGCGCCGATATCCCGGCAATCGTCGCCCTGCTGAGGGACGATGCGCTTGGCGCAGAGCGCGAAGGCGGTGGGCTGGAGGAATACTTCGCCGCATTCGATGCGATTGATGCGGAGGGTGGCAACATCGTGATCGTCGGCGAGGATGGCAGTCGCATCGTCGCCACCTATCAATTGACCGTCATCACGGGCCTGTCGCTGCGCGCCACGCGGCGGGCACAGGTGGAAAGCGTCCGCGTTGCCACCGATCTGCGCGGGCAGGGTGTCGGGGCCGCGATGTTTGCCGATGCCGAGGCCCGCGCCCGCGCTGCGGGTTGCGGGTTGATGCAGTTGACGATGAATGCCGGCCGGCAAGACGCGCGGCGCTTCTACGAACGGCTTGGTTTCACCCCCTCGCATATCGGTTTCAAGCGTCGCCTCGACTGAAGATCAGACAACCGCATCCTCGGCGGGCTTGTAGACGAACCGCGCCCGGACCACGCCGTGATCGCCGGTGCCGCTTTGCTTGTGGTCGTCGATGTTCAGATGGTCGTTGGCGATCTCCAGCCCGTCGAAGGCCCAGATCCGTTTGCGGGAATTGTCGTAGAATTCCTGACTGACAAGGATGTGGTCGAGCGACTCGCGCGAGTCCTGATAGACATGGGTGTAGTAGACGTCCCGTTCGCTCCGGTATTGCTGGAGTGTCTGTGCCGAATAAAGGTCGTTGTCGCCACCTCCCGTTGAGAGCGTGGTCAGAAAGCGCGGTTGTCCCGTCAGGATGTTGTGGGTGTTTGAATGCTGCCCGTCGTTGCAATCGCCGATCAC
The DNA here is from genome assembly GCA_030428915.1 of Alphaproteobacteria bacterium. Classification (GTDB taxonomy): domain Bacteria; phylum Pseudomonadota; class Alphaproteobacteria; order Rhodobacterales; family Rhodobacteraceae; genus Albidovulum. The sequence goes on from JAUIDM010000456.1 coordinate 1,382, forward strand.
GACGACAGGCGTGTCGGTCCCTTTCATCTCTTCGGTCAGGAGCATGCGAAGGGCCATGGCCTCGGCTGTGCGGCGGATGGTGGACAGGGCCCCGCCGATGGCCTCGGAATGACGGCCATGCACATCCTTGTCGTACCAAGCTTCGCGGAAGATCTGGGTCGGCGCCTTGGATTTGAAATGGCAGACGAAGACGACGATCTCGGGCGCGTTGGCATGAGGCCGGATCGTCAGGCGGAGAACGGGTCGCGAAAAAGCGTCTATCTGCACCTCGATATCGCCGGTCTGGCTGTCATCGCCGCCACTTTTCAGGATGAAGTCGTCTGGAAAGCGTTCAATCCAGCGGGGCGTACCGGTCAGGATCGCGGTGCGTACTGCAGCGGCGCAGACGATCTTTTGCCCCGCATGGCCGGGCGGTGCGATGGCGGTGTATTCCCCGTCTAGCCCCGCCGTCGCCAGCACGGCCGACAGGCTGTCGGCATGCCACAACTCCTGAAAGCCGAAGACATCGGCCTTCATGATCCTCAGCAGCACGGCGGTCCAGGCGATCTTGCGATCATAGACATCCTGATCCCAGCCATCGGTGTCTCTGTAGATGGCAAGGCCGGGTTCATTGAGGTTGTAGAGGTTGAAGCTGGCAAAGCTGACGCCGCGACGGGCCATGGCAATCTCCGTTAATCTATGAACCAATGTCCGGATCCTAGCATAAATGCATGTCTGGTGGCACGCGGGCGTTCCGGCATCTTTACGCGCCGCCCGAGCCGCGTTAAGCCCGGGCGGGTCAGGAGAGGGCAGACACATGGCCAATGATCAACTCAACAGCTTCATGACGGGTCCGGACGAACAGGGCCGGTTCGGAATCTTCGGCGGGCGTTTCGTCAGCGAGACACTGATGCCGCTGATCCTCGATCTGGAGGCGGAATACGAGAAGGCCAAGACCGACCCGACCTTCTGGGCCGAGATGGATCATCTGTGGAAGTACTATGTCGGCCGGCCCTCGCCCCTCTATTTCGCCGAGCGCATGACCGAGCATCTGGGCGGCGCTAAGGTCTATATGAAGCGCGACGAGCTGAACCATACCGGCGCGCACAAGATCAACAACGTGCTGGGCCAGATCATCCTGGCCCGCCGCATGGGCAAGACCAGGATCATCGCCGAAACCGGAGCGGGTCAGCACGGCGTGGCCACCGCGACGGTCTGCGCCAAGTTCGGTCTGAAATGCATCGTCTATATGGGCGCCCACGACGTGGAGCGGCAGGCGCCGAACGTTTTCCGCATGCGCCTGCTGGGTGCCGAGGTCGTGCCGGTGACCTCCGGCCGTGGCACGCTGAAGGACGCGATGAACGACGCTCTGCGCGACTGGGTCACGAATGTCCGCGACACGTTCTATTGCATTGGCACGGTCGCTGGCCCGCATCCC
>JAUIDM010000059.1 GCA_030428915.1 Alphaproteobacteria bacterium
CCACCGGCAGTTTTGCGCCCCAAGTCAGGACGATGGCCATTTGCAGGATGACCTTGAACGTGTCGCGGATGTTGTCGGCAGAAAATTCCGAGAAGCTTTCGGCGCAATCGCCGCCCTGCAACAGAAAAGCCTTGCCCAAGGCCACGTCGCCCAACGCCCGTTTGAGCTTTCGCGTCTCGCCCGCGAAAACCAGCGGCGGCATCTTCGCAAGTTGCGATTCGACCGACTTTACGGCTGCCGTGTCGGGATAGTCGGGCATCTGCACCCGCGGCTTCATGCGCCAATCGGATTTAGTCCAGCCCTTCGACATCTCAACCTCCTTGCAGGCTTTAGCGATAACGGGCGGCTTATACGCGAAGCGCAGCCCACCTTGCAAACCGATATGCCTGCAATTGAATCTTGCGGGCGAGGAAAAAATAGTGCTTCTGTCGCTAAAACGACAAGATGGGGTCGGATAATGGTGGTCGGACCCGCAAAGGGCGCGAAACAGACCGGCGATTCAGGCCGTCAGCGGCGATTTGTGTTCGTTCTTCTCGATCGGTTCACGATGCTGTGCTTCGCCTGCGCAATCGAACCCCTGCGGATAGCCAACCGTGTCATGGGACGTGAGGCCTATACGTGGCTGCTTGCCGGGGAGAACGGCTCTGAGGCACGCTGTTCAAACGGTGCGGCCTTCAAGCTCGACATGGCACTGGATGAAGTCAGCCGCGAGGACACGGTCCTTGTCTGCGGCGGCATTGATGTACAGCAGGCGACGTCGAAGGCGGTCGTCAACTGGCTCAGGCGCGAGGCGCGCCGCGGCGTTGCCATCGGCGGGCTCTGTACAGCTGCCTATTCGCTGGCCAAGGCAGGCCTTCTCGACGGAAAGAAGGCGACCATTCACTGGGAAAACCAGGACAGTTTCCTCGAGGAATTTGAGGAGGTGAAACTGACCAAATCGGTATTCGTCGTTGACGGCAACCGCATCTCGACCGCCGGCGGCACCGCCTCTATCGACTTGATGCTGAAACTCATCGCCGACGATCACGGCGAGGATGTCGCGAATGCGGTGGCCGACCAGCTCATCTATTCCTCTATCCGTACCGATCAGGACACGCAGCGATTGTCGATCCCGACCCGGATCGGCGTCCGTCACCCGAAACTCTCCCAGGTCATCCAGATGATGGAGCAGAACATCGAGGATCCGATCAGTCCGGCAGATCTCGCCGAGGCAGTCGGCATGTCGACCCGACAGCTGGAACGCCTGTTCCGTCGCTATCTGAACCGCAGCCCCAAGCGCTATTACATGGAACTTAGGCTCCAGAAGGCGCGAAACCTTCTGATGCAGACGGATATGAGCGTGATCAATGTTGCGCTCGCCTGCGGCTTTGCCAGCCCGTCGCATTTCTCGAAATGCTATCGTGCGCATTACCGGACCACGCCCTATCGCGAACGGGGTTCTCACGGAACCTCGGCCATCGCCACGCCTCGCCTGTCAATCTGACGGATCGGCATGGCGAAACGCACCTTTTCCGACGTCATCACGTAAATTCGCCGGACGAACACGGAGCTTTGCCGGGATCGACGCAGAATCGTTGATTTGCTGGTGAAAGGCTGCGTAAACCGGTGCCAACCTGACGCGGGGAGTGGCTTTTCTTTTCGGAAACCGCGCTCTAACGTGCCGTCAGGACAAAAGTCCAACATTGGGAGTAATGAGATGAAAAAATTCCTTACCGCCACTGCGATTGCTGCGCTTGCCGCCGGCACCGCCGTCGCTGACGACATCAAGATCGGTACGATCCTGGGATTTACCGGTCCGCTGGAATCGATCACCCCGGCGATGGGTGCTGGCGCTGAACTGGCAATGAAGGAAGTGACCGACTCGGGCAAGCTTCTGGGCGGATCTACCGTGACCTCGATCCGCGGCGACTCGACCTGCGTCGATGCTGCCGCCGCGACGGCTGCTGCGGAGCGTCTTGTGACGACCGACAAGGTCGCCGCGATCATGGGCGCCGACTGCTCGGGCGTGACCGGTGCGATCCTCGCCAACGTCGCCGTGCCGAACGGTATCGTGATGGTGTCGCCCTCGGCCACCTCGCCCGCCCTTTCGACTGCCGAGGACAACGGTCTGTTCTTCCGCACGGCGCCGTCGGACGCCCGCCAGGGCGAGATCGTTCGCGACATCCTTAACGAAAAGGGTGTTACCTCGATCGCGATCACCTATACCAATAACGACTATGGCAAGGGTCTGGCCGAAGCGATCCAGCGCAATTTCGAGGAAGCCGGCGGAACCGTGACCATCTCGGCCGCGCATGAAGACGGCAAGGCTGACTATTCGGCCGAAGTCGGCGCGCTGGCCTCCGCCGGCGGCGATGTACTCGTCGTTGCGGGCTATGTCGATCAGGGCGGTTCGGGCATCGTGCGCGGCGCGCTCGACACCGGTGCCTTCTCCACCTTCTACTTCCCCGATGGCATGGTCGGCGAGAAGCTGAACGAAAACTTCGGCGCCGAACTCAACGGCTCCTACGGCGCCTATCCGGGCACAGACAGCGCTGGCGCGGGCATCTTCCAGGAAATGGCAGCTGCCGCGGGATTTGACGGCACGTCAGCCTTCGCGCCGGAAAGCTATGACGCGGCTGCGCTGATCATGCTGTCGATGGCGGCTGCGAATTCGGCGAACTCCGCCGACTTTGCGGGCAAGCTGATGGATATCGCCAATGCGCCAGGCACCGAGATCTTCCCGGGCGAGCTGGGCAAGGCGCTGGACCTGATCGCCGCGGGCGAGGATATCGACTATGTCGGCGCTTCGGCGGTGGAACTGATCGGACCGGGTGAATCGGCCGGCAACTACCGCGAGATCGAGTTCAAGGACGGCAAATACGAAACCGTCAAGTTCCGCTGAAGGATCAGAAACGAAGAGGCAGCCCGGCACGTCCGGGCTGCTTTTCCATATAAAGAACAACAACTTCCCGGCCCGTCTTCAGGTCAGGCGAAGATAGGGGAACCGCATGATCATCGTCGAGGATCTGCACAAGCATTTCGGCGGCTTTCAGGCCGTCAGCGGCGCATCCATGGAGATTGCCACCGGTTCAATCACCGGGCTGATCGGTCCGAACGGGGCCGGGAAATCCACGCTGTTCAACGTTATCGCCGGGGTTTACCAGCCGACCTCTGGCAAGGTGATCATGGATGGTGAGGACATCACCGGCCTGCCGCCGCATGACCTGTTTCACAAGGGGCTGTTGCGGACCTTCCAGATCGCGCATGAGTTCTCCTCCATGACAGTGCGCGAGAACCTGATGATGGTTCCGGCTGGCCAGTCGGGCGAAACGCTCTGGAATACGTGGTTCCATCGCGGACGGATCGCGCGGGAAGAGGCGGAGCTTGCGAAGAAAGCCGACGATGTTCTTGATTTTCTGACGATTTCGCATCTGGCGGACGAACGCGCGGGCAACCTTTCCGGCGGTCAGAAAAAGCTTCTGGAACTCGGCCGCACGATGATGGTGGAGGCCAAGGTGGTCTTCCTCGACGAGGTCGGCGCGGGCGTGAACCGCACGCTTCTGAACACGATCGGCGACGCGATCGTTCGGCTGAACAAGGAACGCGGCTATACGTTCTGCGTCATCGAGCACGACATGGATTTCATTGGCCGCCTCTGCGACCCGGTCATCGTGATGGCCGAGGGCAAGGTTCTGGCCAAGGGGTCGGCGGACAGCATCATGCAGAACGAGGCGGTGATTGAGGCCTATCTGGGCCGCGGGCTGAAAAACAAGGTCAAGGCGGAGGCAGGCGTATGAGCAGGACCTCCAATCCCTATCAGGATGATCGCGGCAACAAGGACCGGTCGATCACCAAGGACGGCGGCGGGACGTTGGAGCTGCCCAAGACCAAAGGCGGCGCACGCCCTGCCCCGGGCGGCCCGTTCCTGGCGGCTGAGAACATGACTGGCGGCTATGGGGCCGCCGATATCCTGCACGATTGCACGCTGACGGTCGAAAAAGGACAGATCGCGGTCATCGTCGGCCCGAACGGCGCGGGCAAGTCGACCGCGATGAAGGCGGTCTTTGGCATGCTCAACCTGCGCGGCGGCCATGTGAAGCTCGATGGCGAGGATATCACCGACCTCAGCCCGCAGGATCGGGTGGCCAAGGGCATGGGGTTCGTGCCGCAGGTCAACAACGTCTTCCCGTCGATGAGCGTCGAGGAAAACCTCGAAATGGGCGCCTTCATCCGCAACGACGATTTCAAGGGCACGATGGAGCAGGTCTTTGACCTCTTCCCGATCCTCAAGGACAAGCGCCGCCAGCCTGCGGGCGAGCTTTCGGGTGGCCAGCGCCAGCAGGTCGCCGTCGGCCGGGCACTGATGACCAAGCCGAAGCTTCTGATGCTGGATGAGCCCACCGCCGGTGTGTCGCCCATCGTCATGGACGAGTTGTTCGACCGGATCATCGAGGTCGCCCGCACCGGCATTTCCATCCTCATGGTCGAACAGAACGCCCGTCAGGCGCTGGAGATTGCCGATATGGGCTATGTGCTGGTTCAGGGCGCCAACCGCTATACCGACACCGGCGCGGCGCTGCTGGCCGATCCCGAAGTGCGGCGGACCTTCCTGGGGGGCTGAGCAAGGGCGCGGCGGTATGCCTTTTAGCGGGGCTTGCCGCAACTGCCCTTGCCGAAGCCGCACCTGTTGAGCTTGTCACGACCGCGCAATGTGCCTTCGATAGACGGTGCGATCTGGCTGGTACTGCGTGCCACGATTGGCACACGGACGTCACGATGCGCGTCTGGAAACTGCCGACCCGCCTTTTTTCCTCCGACAGGGATGCGCCGCCCCTCGCTTACGGATTTGAGACGATCGGCGGATATACAGAGTTTGAGATCGACGGGCGCAAACTGCAGGGGGAAGCGTTCTTTGATGTCGGCGACCGCCGCACCGGTCCGATCTGGGATTATGAACTGCCGGGGGCATCTTTTTTCTACCGGGCGCGAAACGCCTCGTACGATGCCTGGTTTATGTCCATTGCATCGGACGGCGAGGCCGAACTCACCGTCACCCAAAACGACAGCACGGATCGGGCGCGGCACAAGGGGCACTGTGAGGTCACCCTGCACGATCTGAAAACTGCATGGCAGAACTCGCGTTCAGAGAACTGATGCAAAGACGTGGCGATTCGCGCGTCTCACGCGGCCTTGCTGAAACACCTTTGACCTAAGCCTCTTTTTTCGTTTCCCCGAAAAACAGCATTCGCTTACGAACAATCCTTGCTTCGGACGATGAACGTCCATTCACCGGCGCCAACCACCCGTTTAACCCTTGTTAAGGCCAAACTCCCGGCAGATTCCGGGATAACGTTCATATGTGACGTAGTTCGGTTGTGAGTAAGTGTGATGAGAGTGCTGGTAACGGCGATTGCCCTGGTTCTGCCCACGGCGGCCCTGGCGGGTGATCTGGTGTTCGATTGCGGCGCGCCCGACGCCGATTATCCCGAGATGGTTACCCATCTCACCAAGTATTACGGTCAGAAGAAAGGTCACATCACCATTGGTAACGTGACAAGAGAGGTGGATGTCTATTCCGGCCTCGGCACGCTGACCTTCCTCTATGTCAGTGAGGGCTACGCACTGAACTACGCGGTCGACCCCGATACCGGAGCCTACACCTACTCGGCGTCGGGCAGGATCAGTGGTCATGGCCGGGGTACCTGTACCCATGTCGAAAGCTGATTTCCGTGGCAGGCTCCGGCCAAGCTCAAGCGATTCCAAATAGGAACCGGCCTTCCGCAACTGGCACCGCGGCCATGAACGACTTACCCCATATCAATCTTTTTCGCACCCAAACGGCCCGTGCCGAATGTTGCGGCAACGGAGACAACAAGGCGGCAGGAAGCGGGTTGTTCAGCCGGAATCGGAAATGACCCAAAGCGATACGAAATTTAAACAAATTGCTGCTGCAATGCGGCAATATCAGGTTTGCAGTACCTATGTGGCAGGAGTGTTCCAGTTATGAAGTCCATCATATTCGCCGTCGTGGCCGCAGCGTCTCTGCCTGCCGCCGCCGCCGCCGGCGACCTCATCCTCGATTGTCATGTCAATGACGCCGCGCACCGTGAAATGACCGCGCGCCTGTCTCAGGAGGAAGGCCAGAATACCGGCCTCGTCACCATTGGCGGCGCCGAGTTGGAGGCGTTGATTTATGAAGCGCCGGAAACGCGCACCTTTCTGTTTCTGGGTGACGACTATTCTCTGAACTACACGGTGAATATCACCACCGGCGCCTATGAATACTATGCAGACGGCAGCAAATCCGCCTCGGCGAACGGCACCTGTGTGGTTGTCACGGACCTGCACACGGACGCCGCGGCCGACATGAAAAGCTGACGGGTCTCTGAAACACCCGAAAACCAATGCTGAATGCGCCGCCCCCGGGACCGTCCGGGCGCGGCGCCTCGCCGTTTAAGACGCCCCATTTCCCGAGTTGAAGCTGAACGCAGAGTTGCAGTAGGCGTGCAATATGCTATTCCGAATGCGACAAAACAAAAGGCGGGAAACACTGCCGGAGCGGGGAGCGTATGGACATATTGAACGCGATTGTCGCGCTGTTGAATTTCGTGGTCATTCCGGCAACGTCCTACGGCGCGCAGCTTGCGCTCGGCGCGCTGGGGGTGACGCTTATCTATTCGATCCTGCGCTTTTCCAACTTCGCGCATGGCGACACGATGGCCTTCGGCACCGGGATCGTCATCCTCTTCACCTGGTGGTTCCAGTCGATGGGGATATCCTTTGGCCCACTGCCGACGGCCCTTCTTGCCCTGCCGCTCGGCATCGCCGTCACCGCCGGTCTGGTACTGGCCACCGACAAGGCGGTTTATCAGTTCTATCGCAGGCAAAAGGCGGCGCCGGTCATCCTCGTCATCGTCTCCATGGGCGTCATGTTCGTGATGAACGGCATCACCCGTTTCATTATCGGCGTGGATGAGATCCGCTTTGCCGATGGCGGGCGGTTCCTGATCAATGCCAACGAATTCAAACAGTCCACGGGTCTGGCCGAGGGGCTGGCCTTCCGGTCCACCCAGGCACTCACCATCGTGACTGCTGTCGCAGTCGTGGCGCTCTTGTTCTGGTTCCTCAACAAGACCCGCACCGGCAAGTCGATGCGCGCCTATTCCGACAACGAGGATCTGGCGCTTCTCTCGGGCATCAACCCCGAACGCGTGGTCAAGGTCACATGGATCATTGCGGCGGGTCTTGCCGTGATCGCGGGCACACTCTACGGGCTCGACAAGAGCTTCAAGGCCTTCAACTACTTCCAGCTTCTGCTCCCGATCTTCGCCAGCGCGATTGTCGGCGGTCTGGGTAGCCCCTTGGGCGCCATTGCCGGCGGTTTCCTGATCGCGTTCTCCGAGGTGGGCTTCACCTATGCCTGGAAGAAGGTCGCGACCTATGTCCTGCCGGAAAGCCTCGCGCCGGATGGTTTGGCGCAGCTTCTGTCGACCGACTACAAGTTCGCGGTGAGCTTCGCGATCCTGATCGTGGTCCTGCTCTTCAAACCCACGGGCCTCTTCAAGGGGAAAGCGGTATGAACATGCGCAATATCCTGCTTTTCGCCTTCGTCGCCGGGCTGATCGTGTTCGAAGGCATGACGGCCAGTTGGAACACCGCGCTCGGCATCCTGAACATGGGGCTGATCTCGGCCATCCTCGCGCTCGGCGTGAACATGCAATGGGGTTATGCCGGGCTCTTCAATGTCGGCGTCGTTGGCTTCGTGGCTCTGGGCGGTCTTGCGCCCGTGCTCATAGCGACCCCGCCGGTGACCGAGGTCTGGACCGCGGGTGGCGGATTCCGCCTGATCCTCGCGCTTCTGATGGGGGTGGCCATTATCGCGCTCGCCATCGCGCTGAACCACCGGCTCAAGGGGCGTCAACGGCTTTTTGCGCTGCTGGTCACGCTGATTGGCGGCTTTTTCCTCTTCCGCGCTGTCTTTGATCCGGCGGTGGAGGTGGTCGAGGCCTTCCAGCCCGCGACCTACTCCAACCTTGGCGGGCTGGGCCTGCCGGTGCTTCTGGCCTGGCCCGTGGGCGGTCTGCTGGCCGCTGGTGCCGCCTGGGTCATTGGCAAGACCGCGCTCGGCCTCCGCTCCGACTACCTCGCCATCGCGACGCTCGGGATCGGCGAGATCATCATCGCGGTCATGAAGAACGAGGACTGGCTGGCCCGCGGCGTCAAGAACGTGATCTCCATTCCCCGGCCGGTGCCGTACGAGGTCGATCTGCAGAACAGCGCGAGCTTCGTCGAGCGTGCCGCAAGCTTCGGCACGGACCCCGTGACGGCATCAACCATCGTGGTGAAGTTGCTTTATGCTGCGCTCTTCACCGTGTTCCTGCTCGCGCTCATCTGGGCGTCCGAAAAGGCACTGAATTCGCCCTGGGGCCGGATGATGCGGGCGATCCGCGACAATGAGGTCGCGGCCGAGGCGATGGGAAAGGACGTTACCCGCCGTCACCTGCAGATCTTCATCCTCGGTTCGGCCATCTGCGGCCTCGCGGGTGCGATGATCGTCACGCTCGACAGCCAGCTGACGCCGGGCACCTACAACCCCCTACGCTTCACCTTCCTCGTCTGGGTCATGGTGATCGTCGGCGGATCGGGCAACAACTGGGGCGCGGTCCTTGGCGGTTTCCTGATCTGGTTTCTCTGGATCAAGGTCGAACCCTGGGGCAACGGGCTGATGGATTTCATCACCTCCGGCATGGCCGACGGCGCGATCAAGCAACATCTTCAGGACAGTGCTGCGCATATGCGGCTTTTGACCATGGGGTTGGTGCTGCTTCTGGTGCTGCGGTTCAGCCCACGGGGCCTGATACCGGAAAAGTAGTCTGCGCCCGGCAACTGCGAATGCACGAAAAGGCCGGAATCGACCCGGCCTTTTCACTTCTCGCCGCTCGAAGTGCCAGAGCGACGCCTTTTGTCGTTTTCCGGCATGCCGCTGCTTCGGTTCCGCCGTTGATTTGGCATAAATTCCTCGGGAGGCGAATATGAAGACCCAGGCACAGGTCGTGGTCATCGGCGGCGGCGTCGTCGGTTGCTCAGTGCTCTACCATCTTACGAAATACGGCTGGTCCGATGTGATGCTGATCGAAAGATCGACGCTGACATCCGGCTCCACTTGGCATGCAGCGGGCGGGTTTCACACGCTGAATGGCGACACCAACATGGCAGCGCTTCAGGGCTACACGATCCAGCTTTACAAGGAACTGGAGAAGATCACCGGCATGTCCTGCGGCCTGCACCATGTCGGCGGCATCACGCTAGCTGACAATCAGGCAAGGTTCGAGATGCTGAAGGCGGAACGCGCCAAGCATCGCTATATGGGCCTGCATACCGAGCTGTTCGGCCCCGAAGAAATCGAGAAATACACCGACGGCCTTGTGAACACGAAGGGCATTATCGGTGCGCTCTACGATCCGCTCGACGGCCACCTCGACCCGTCGGGCACCACCCATGCCTATGCCCGCGCGGCCAAGATGGGTGGGGCCGAGATCGTCGAACACAACCGGGTGCTGGAAACCAATCCGCGCGCAGACGGCACATGGGATGTTGTGACCGAACAGGGCACGATCCACGCCGAACACGTCGTCAATGCTGGCGGGCTCTGGGCGCGCGAAGTGGCGGCGATGGCGGGTGTCTACCTGCCGCTTCTGCCGATGGCTCACCAGTACCTTGTCACCGACGACATCCCCGAGATCATGGATATCCTGAAATCGGGTCGCGAGTTCCCGCATGTGATGGACCCGGGCGGCGAAAGCTATCTGCGTCAGGAAGGCCGCGGCCTTTGCATCGGCTTCTATGAAAAGCCCTGCGAGGGCTGGTCGCTCGACGGTACGCCATGGACCTTCGGGCATGAACTGTTGCCCGACAATCTCGACAAGATCGAGGATTCGGTTGCCTTCGCGTACAAGCGCTTCCCGGTGCTGGAACGCGCGGGCGTGAAAAACGTCATCCACGGCCCCTTCACCTTCGCCCCCGACGGAAACCCGCTGATCGGGCCTGTCCCGGGACTGCGCAACTACTGGTCGGCCTGCGCGGTCATGGCGGGCTTCAGCCAGGGCGGCGGCATGGGCAAGTCCCTGGCCGAGTGGATGATCCATGGCGAGACCGAGGTGGACCCGCGCGGCTTCGATGTGGCCCGGTTCGGCAAATGGACGACACCGGGCTACACCGTTCCGAAGGTGATCGAGAACTACCAAATGCGCTTCTCGGTCTCCTATCCGAACGAGGAACGCCCCGCCGCCCGCCCCTTCCGTACGACGCCGATGTACGACATCTTTGACGGCATGGGCGCAGTCTGGGGCCAGCAATACGGGCTTGAGGTCGTGAACTACTTCGCCCTGCCCGGCGAGCCGCGCTATGAAACGCCGAGCTTCAAACGATCGAATGCGTGGGAGGCGACGGCCGCCGAGGTCCGCGCGGTGCGCGAGGCGGTGGGCATCAACGAGGTACAGAACTTCGGCAAGTTCCGCGTGACCGGCCCGAACGCGCGAGCCTGGCTGGACCGGATCATGGCTGGGTCGATCCCGAAGCCGGGTCGGCTTTCCCTGACTCCGATGCTAAGTCCCAAGGGCAAGATCATCGGCGATTTCACGGTGACCTGCCTTTCCGAGACCGAGTTCCAGATCACCGGCAGTTACGGCGCGCAGGATCAGCACCTGCGTTGGTTCCAGATGAACCTCGACGACGGCGTGACGGTCGAGAATGTCTCGGACCGCGTGACCGGCTTCCAGATTGCCGGACCGAATGCGCGGGAACTGCTGTCGCGTGTCACCCGGTCGGACGTCTCCGCCGGGGCATTCAAATTCATGGATGCGAAACGCATGACCATCGGCATGGCCGGCTGCCTCGTGCAGCGGGTGAGCTATACCGGTGATCTGGGTTACGAGATATTCACTGACTTCATGAGCCAGCGGCATCTCTGGCACACGCTCTGGGCCGCCGGTCAGGACCTCGGTCTGCGTCCCTTCGGTATGCGGGCGATGATGAGCTTGCGCCTCGACAAGCTGTTCGGCTCCTGGGCGCGTGAGTTCAGCCCCGACTACTTCCCCGGCGAGACCGGCATCGACCGCTTCATCCGATGGAACAAGGCGGCGGACTGGATCGGCAAGGCACCCGCCACCGCCGAAAAGGCCAACGGACCGAAACGCAAGCTCTGTGCCTTCATCGTCGACGCCAAGGATGCCGATGTTGTGGCTTACGAGCCGATCTGGATCGGCGAAACGGTCGTGGGTTTCTGCACCTCGGGCGGTTATTCGCACTGGACCGGGCAATCGGTTGCACAGGGTTTCGTGCCGACGGATCTGATCCGCGAGGGGCTGGAGGCCGAGATCGAGATCCTCGGCGAAAGGCGCAAGGCCCGTCTGATCGAGGGCGCGCTCTGGGACGCCGACGGCGCCAGGATGCGGGGCTGAGTCCGCTGCGGTTTTGGGCAGCGCATGTGCCGGTCTCTGCAGCCGGCACATGCAAACACCCCAAACGCCTTGCAATGACCGGCCTCGGCAGAGATAGTTGCGGACAACGATGAACGGATGCGAAGGCCCCTTTCTGTCAGGGAGTGGCGGTAAATGGTTGATCTTGCAATCGTTATTCCAGCGGCAGGTGCGTCGAGCCGGATGGGCGGTCGCGACAAGTTGCTGATGGAGGTGGACGGTGTGCCACTGCTCCAACGCTGTGTCTCCATGGCGAAGGGAACTGGCGCCCATGTCATCGTGACGCTTCCGAATTCCGGCCCGATGCTGCCCGCGCGCCGCGCCGCGCTTTTCGGGATGGGGGTGCGGCCCGTCGAAATCTCCGATTATCACGACGGCATGTCGGCCAGCCTCAGGGCCGGCGTGCGCGAGGCGCGTCAGGCCGAAGGGATGATGGTTCTTTTGCCGGACATGCCGGATCTTGCGCCGGACGATCTGATCAAGGTCATCGCGGCCTTTGCCGAGGATACCAGCCGCCCGGTCCGCGCCGCCGGCGCGTTCGGTGCGCCGGGCCATCCGGTGATCTTCCCGCGCAGGCTGTTTCAGGAAATATCGGTGCTGACAGGCGATACCGGTGCCCAAAGGGTGCTGGAGGGCGAAGATATACTTCGCGTTCAACTGTCCGGGGATCGTGCGACAACAGACCTTGATACGCCCGAAGACTGGGCCATCTGGCAGAAGCGTCGCGGATAAAGCGGTTCGTGGCCGAACTGAATCGGATTTCGAACCTTTTTCGTCCGAACGCCGTTACGCGTTTCTTCAGGGCAAATGCAAAACGCTTCCGGCCTGTCAGGCCACGAGTTCCAGATGCGGTCGCTTTGGCCGCAATCCGCCGCGGGCAGGTACGAAAGCGTGCAGACCCTCGTCCGTTTCAAGCTCGGGAAAGATCGCGAGAATCTCCTCCCGCTGAGCGGGATGCAATCCGTCCATTGCCGCGGCCGCCGGATGGAAACTTTCCGACCAGCAACCATTGGCCCAGACGATCTCGTGCGCGTCGAACAGGATGTGGTAATAGATAACGCTGCTCTGGACGACCTTGATCGCCGACAGGAGGTCCGCGATATCGGCGGCAGCGGCAAGTATCTCCGTTTCGCCGCCAAGTTCTTCAGCCACGGCGCCGGTCAAGAGCATACGGTGTTGCGGGCTGACGGTCAGGTCGTGCGACGGCATGCCGGACGCCAGGGCACCGGCAGGAATGCGGATCGGCCGGAGTTCGGGAAATTCGGCAAGAAGGGTCGCATCGAAGCGACGCGCGCCAATCCAGCGTATCGGGCGGTAGCCATTGTCGCGGGTCAGGACCCGGTCGCCTACGCGAAGGCTCTCGATCCGAACGGGGCCGCGATCGGTGGCAATCTCAGTATCGGCAGTGAAACAGGGCGTGTGCGGTGCCGTCCTCGTCACGTTGTCAGGCCCCCGCCCATCTTCGCCGTCCGATATCTTCATGTCAGTATATCCGGTCAGATCGCGGATACCGGCCACGACGCACATTGTCGACACTCCTCGTAACACAACATCAACTTTTACTGGTCGATTATTGTTTGTCTAACAACGGATTTGGACAGCATTTTGTCACCGGCAAGACTTTTCGCCGAAGTGGATGCGCCCCTCAATGTCATGACGTAACGTTAACTCATCTTAACAATGTGTCAACGCCGGAGAGACATCGCCATGGATGTATCGCGGGAGCACAACATTGTCCGGCTCGCAGCCAATCACACTGAGAGAGTAGATGAAGAACGATCCGGCAAGACGCGCCAGAGCACCGATTCGTCACTGCGTGGAATGTATGCCGCTGTTGGCTGCAAGCTCGGGGAACATATCGAAAAGCTCGGCCCGTTGCGCATCGCCGAAGCCATTGAGAGACGGGTCGGCCGGCTGAAAGCACTCCGCCCAGCAGCCATTCGCCAGCACGACTTCACTGCGGGCGAACATGATATGCACAAAAGTGCTCTCTTCCGGTTCTACGTGGCGAATGTCGTCGCCGTTGACCAGGTGCCGCGCGGAAACCAGGATATCATGCGCCTCGCAACCCGGCCGGCTGCGCTTTCCGGAGACGATGATTCTTTGATGCGGGCTGACCATCATGTCGCGTTCCGGCAATCCGGTGCCGAGGCTGCCTTTTTCAAGAAACACCGGTGACGTGTGAGCAGGTGCCGGCGCCCGCCCCGCCTCGTGCTTCGATGTTCCGGTCCAGACGACCTCGCGGATGCCATGGTCACGGGTCACGACGCGGTCACCGGGTCGCAGATCTTCGACCGCACGCTCGCCCATCGGGGTGGCAATGGTCGTGCCTGGCATGAAGCACGGCATCAGCAAACCGCTCCCGCCAAAGCCGGGCTGACCTCCGGAACGGTGCGGTTCGGCAGGGCGGCGCCAGAGGCGCCGCCCCTGCCCGCCGACACCCCTTCTGCAAGCGGCCCGCCCCAAAGGCAACCGCCAAAGGCGTCGTCGGGTGTTCCGGTGGTTGGGTTGGAGGTGTTTGACCAGCCGCAGTGCGGCACATCGCGTGTGTGATCACCCGCGTGGAAGATAGGATCGGCGGCCGGGCAGGTCTTCATCCCAATAGTCCCAAGGCCGCCGGTAAGATCAACTGAAATACCCGTCATCAAACTCCACCACCGAAGGCCGTCGAAATACGGCCTCTGTTTGCACTCGCTATCGTCGACTTCGACCCGAAATCGGGCCTGTCACAGGCTTTCGTGCCAATCGCAAGCTCCCGGGCGATCGCTGAATGACCGATTGGGAACCACCACCACGCGTTCCTAGCACGGTCTCAAAATACGATCTTGCAGCCCGTCTCAAAAGGAAAAACGCCCATTTTGTGGTGCCTCGGTGTGTTCCGGATGCCGGAGCAGTGAGAATCGGTGAGCCCTTAGGGACGTTGTTTCAAGCCTGAATGTTTCGATATCGACAACCGCCGCCATGCGCTGCACATTGGCGCCGGGCCAGCCCGTCAGCGACCTGTCTATTTCGACAAGTTGCCGTTTCCGGATCGAGAACGACTGCGGAAGTCCCTAAGCTGTGCCAGGGGCCTGCACGTTGCTCGGGCATCCTCCAGACCTCAGGCCCTCCAGTCGGCCGTCGCAGCGATCATTGTAACCGCTTTGGCACCAAAGGTGATTCGGACTGCGGGATCTCATAGAAGAAGAAGGATGGTGCCCGAGGCGAGACTCGAACTCGCACGCCTTGCGGCGGCGGATTTTGAATCCGCTGCGTCTACCATTCCGCCACTCGGGCAACGCAGGTTGCGATCTATCGCGGCCTTTCCGCCATGGCAAGCGCTTTGACGTCCGTTCACAGATCGTCGGTACCGAATGTGTCGCAAGACCCGATGGCACCGGACCGATAGCCTTCTGCAAACCAGCGCTGGCGTTGTTCGGACGTACCATGGGTAAAGGTATGCGGCATTGGCCGCTGGCCGGCATTGCGTTGCAGCGTATCATCGCCGATCTGCTTGGCGGCATTCATCGCCTCGGCCACGTCGCCCGGCTCGATACTGCCGAAACGCGCATCGGCATGGCGCGCCCAGACACCCGACAGGCAATCGGCCTGCAGTTCGATCCGCACCGACAGCGCGTTCGACTCGGCCTGGCCTGACTGCTGACGCAGCTGATTGACCTTGCCGAGAATACCCAGTTCGTCCTGCACGTGATGCGCGATTTCGTGCGCCACGACATAGGCGGCGGCGAAATCGCCCTTGGCGCCCATCCT
>JAUIDM010000060.1 GCA_030428915.1 Alphaproteobacteria bacterium
ACACGCGACAAAAGCCACGGCAAGGATCTGATGGAAGCCGGAGCGAAACTCGCTGTCGCGGATGTGCGTGATGTGGATGCGCTGCGGAGTGTTCTTCAGACAGGCAGGCGTGCCTTTCTGCTTAACCCACCAGCCGACCCTTCGAGCGATACCGACACGGAAGAACGCGAAAATGTAGTCGCAATCCTCTCGGCGCTTGATGGATCGGGTCTCGAAAAAGTCGTTGCCGCATCGACCTACGGTGCCTTTGATGGCGAACGCTGCGGCGACCTGACTGTCCTGCGCGAGTTTGAACAGGCGCTGGAAAAGCAGGCCATTCCGGCTGCGGTCAATCGGGCAGGATACTACATGAGCAACTGGGCGGGGATGGCCGAACCTGTGCGGGGAAACGGAACACTGCCGAGCTTCTTTCCAGCCGATTTGTCAGTGCCGATGGTGGCACCGGCTGACCTTGGTAAGGCTGCTGCCCGGCGTCTCATGTCTGGAACTGATGATGTGGGCATCGAGCACATTGAAGGACCGGATCGCTATACAGCCAACGATGTCGCTACCGCCTTTGCAGAACAAATGGATCGTAAGGTGGAGGTTCAGGAGATTCCCCGCGATGCTTTGGAAGACACCTTTCGAGCGTTTGGATTCTCAGATGAAGCCGCAGCATCCTATGCCTGCATGACCCGCCGGATGATCGACGGAAAAACGATGCCAACGGACGAGCCAGTCCGGGGTGAAGTGTCTTTGCAGGACTACCTCGCCTCTGTGTTCGGTTCACAAGACGAGCATTAAGATCGGACAGTCGCTGCGCCTTGATGAATGAGCATGTCGGGCTCGAAGCTGCCTTGCGGCAGTGCCGCGAACCCGGCGGGTTGCCCCGCCGGGCCCGAGGGGGAGACCCCGTTCCTCAGAACGGGATCTCGTCGTCGCGGTCGACCAGCTCGGGGTTTCGTTCTCAGCCGACTTCGGGCGGCTCAGAAAGTCGACCTTCTCGGCGATGATCTCGCAGCCGTAGCGGTCGTTGCCCATGCTGTCGATCCACTTGCTGTAATGGATGCGGCCGTGGACAAGGACTTTCATGCCCTTTTCGCAATGCTCCGCGACCGTCTTGCCGAGACCGTTGAAGCAGGTGATGCGGTGCCATTCGGTGTCCATGACACGGTAGCCGTTCTCGTCGCGCAGGACGCGACCTTCCGAGAGGCGGGGGCGGGAGGTGGCGAGGCTGAAGTTGGTGATGTTGGTGCCGCCCTGAGTGGTGCGGGTTTCGGGTTTCTGACCGATGTTGCCGGCGAGGATGACGATGTTTTGCATGATTAGCTCCTGTGCTTCCTGTCTTCGGGACCGTCCCTTCGACAAGACCCGGAAAAAGCCCGTCGGGTGACGCGTGCACGGTGGACGGAACGGACACCGGAAACCCCCAGAGGACCGGGGTGGAGCGGGCAGGACGCCACAGGCGGCCAACACGGCCCGGGCTGACGCGGGGTTGCGCGCAGGAGGCCGAACGGGATTAGGGGATTGTCAGTCGAAGGGATGGACCAGAGGCCAGAGAGGCGCGGGGAGCCCATGCCAGTCCCTGTCATCTTGCCAATCGGGACTGCCTGACCCCCAGTTCACCACCTCACTGGCGACAACGGCGATCAACAGCCTTTGCCACCCCTGCCCCAGCCTTCCGTGAGTTGCGGCCCCCTGCCGCGACGAGCTATCGATGCCGGATCATTCAGGACACGGACCGCATCAATGGCTGATTACGATCTCGAGGCACTGTCGCTCGGCGAGCTGAAGAAAATGCCTCAACTACGTCGCCAAGGCGATCTCCACCTATCAAGATCGGCAGAAGGCGGAAGCCTGCTCCAAGGTGGAATATCTCGCCCGAGACCTCGGCTACTCCCTGGCCGAACTTGTCGGCACTGAGATGAAATCCTCCCGCGCGCCTGCCGCGGCAAGTTACCGGCATCCTGAGAACCCGTCGCTCACTTGGTCAGGCCGCAGTCGTAAACAGCAGTGGTTCGTAGAGGCGCTAGCTGCTGGGAAGACGACAGGGGATTTAACCATCAATCAATAAATCGGATTGGAGCGGTCACGGCTATGGGTTTGACCTGTGAACTGGTCCGCATGATTTTTTGCGCTGTGCTCAAGATGAGCGCTGAACATTTCGCGCATGATCCGATTGTGGGCGAGTTTTCATAGCGGGAGTGTCAGAGCTATTCCCCCGGTGCGCCCATTTTTTCAATCGTGCGGCGCCCGATAACCATAGCACTCACCGAGCCGTGAACCGCCAGAATCGCGATCACCAGCATCAGCAACGCGACCGGCAATCCCAGACCTGGCGTCAGATACTCGATGGCGCGCAGGACGGCATCGCGTGACCACAAGACAAACAGGCCCAATCCGACCCCCGTTGCGACGAGAGCGCCCGCCGGTATCGGCGCGGGCCCCGTGAGGAAACCACGGACCCGGTTTTCCCGGTAGAGCAGCGTCGCGTAGACCGTGATGCCCACTGATGTCGCAAGGGCAAGCCCGACGGCACCGAGCATCGGGGTAAAGACGATCTTCAGCGCGATGTTGACGAGCGATGCCGCAACAAGCAGCCGGAGCGGGGTTAGGGTACACCCCATTGACTCCTAGCCTACGGCGACCCCGAACAGCGCACCGACCCCGGCTGTCGCCGCCATTGCAAGCGCTCCCCATAGCGTGACCCGCGCGGCCCCACGGACGACGCCTGCGCCGCCGGCCGAAGCGCCCAATCCGCCAAGAACCGCAAGGCCGAAGATCGTCGATCCCGCCACCAGGGAAGCGATCTGCGCCTCCGAGACCAGCAGCACGACGATCAGAGGTAGCACCGCCCCAGCTGCGAAGGTCAGTGCGGACACCAGAGCCGCCTGGATAGGGCGGGCCGTCACGGTTTCCGAAATGCCGAGCTCGTCGCGCGCATGCGATCCGAGCGCGTCACGTTCAGTCAGTTGCACGGCAACCTTTTCCGCCAGGTCGCGGTCCAGCCCCCTTTCAACATAAATCCGGGTTAGTTCCTCGAGCTCGGCCTCGGGCGTTTCCTCGAGCTCACGGCTCTCTCGGGCGAGGTCCGCCTGTTCGGCGTCAGTTTGCGAGCTGACCGAGACATACTCCCCCGCCGCCATGGACATCGCGCCAGCCATAAGCCCGGCCAGCCCGGCGATCATGACCTCGGGCTTGCCGGAGCCTGCGGCCGCGACGCCGACGACGAGGCTCGCAGTCGAGACAAGACCATCATTGGCGCCGAGAACGGCGGCCCGCAGCCAGCCGATGCGATGCACCATATGGATTTCAGAATGTGATAGACGGCTCATGGCGTGGCTCCTTGAACGATGTCAGCTTGCTCTGACATGATGGCCTGTGGTTTGCCCGTAGCTGGCTCCTGTGGCGCGATGCGCAGCGCGCGCAGGGCGTTCAGGATAACAGCGACGTCGATGACCTCTTGCAGAAGCGCCCCCTGCACCGGGGTGAGATACCCGAAAGCGGCGGCAATCATGCCGAGAACCGACAGACCGATACCCGCGACCACGCTTTCGACAGCGATCCGGCGCGACGCCCGCGCGATCTCGATCCCGGGCCCAAGCCGGTCGATCCGGTCGACGAGCAGCACCACGTCCGCGGCCTCGGCCGAGGCCGCGGCGCCCCGTGCCCCCATTGCCACGCCTACATCGGCTGCGGCCAGGGCGGGCGCGTCGTTGACACCATCACCCACCATCATCACCGGCCCGTGTTTACGCTCGGAAAGCACCAGTAACACCTTTTGATCCGGCGTCAGACCGGCCCGCAGCCCGTCGAGGCCCAGCCCCTCGGTCACGCGCTCGGCCACGTCCGCGCGGTCGCCAGTAGCCAGAAGGATGCGCGCGATCCCTTGACGGCGCAGACCGTCCAGCATGGTGCCCGCCCCCTCGCGCAGCGGGTCGGACATGACGAGGTGCCCGGCCATGTGACCGTCAACTGCCACTGCGACAAGGACCGATCCGGCGCCCTTGGCGGGGTGATCGCCCACCATCCGCCCGACACGGGACGCCACGAAGCCGTCGCCGCCGACGATCACCTCGCGGTCCTCCACACGACCCAAGACCCCTTCGCCCGGGATCTCAGCCACTTCTGTCGGAACGGGCAGTGTGAAGCCCCGCGCCTTTGCGGCAGCGACGATGGCCTGCGCCACGGGGTGTTTCGATGCCTGATCGAGCGCGGCGGCGAGGCGGAGGATGTCGTCCTCGGTCATGCCATCGTGGCTGTCGATCGAGACGATCTGCGGACGGCCATCCGTCAGCGTCCCCGTTTTGTCGAGGATCAGCGTGCGGATCCGCGCCATTGTCTCGAGCGGCCCCGCGCCCTTGATCAGCACGCCAAAATGCGCCGCACGCGACAGGCCGGCGACCAGTGCGACCGGCACAGCAAGGATCAGCGGACAGGGCGTGGCGACGACCAGAACGGCAACCGCGCGGATCGGATCACCGGTGAACCACCACGCCGCGAAGGCGATACTGACGGTGACGACCAGAAAGCCCAGCGACCAGCGGTCGGCCAGCCGGGACATCGGCGCTTTGGACGCCTGCGCCTCCTCCACCAGACGAACGATCCCGGCATAGGTGCTGTCCTTGGCCTCGCGCGTCGCCGTCAGGTCGAAGGCCTCGCCCGCGTTGGTCGATCCGCTCATGGCGTCGGCCCCGCGCGCCAGCCGGACTGGCAGGGACTCGCCGGTCAGCGCCGCGGTGTCGAGGAAGGCGGTGTCGGACGCCACCGTGCCGTCCACGGGAACGACATCGCCCTGCCGGATCAGCAGGCGATCGCCCGGTGCGATCTCTTCGAGAGGCACATCCTCAAGACCGCCGTTCCGGTGCCGCGTCGCGGTCCGGGGTACGCGGGATAAAAGATCCTTCATCGAACGGCGTGCACGCCCCTCAGCGAAGGCTTCGAGGAAGGTGCCTCCAGAATACATGACTGCGACGACAGCCGCAGCCAAGGTCTCGCCGAAGACAAGCGCCGCCGACATCGACAGCGCGGCAACGATATCGAGGCCCACCTCGCCCCGCCCAATGCTCCGGACGATTTCGACCACAAGCGCTGAGAGCGCGGGAACAACTCCTGCAATCCAGATCAGGCTCGCAATCTCTGGTTGGCCCGCAAGGTAGAATGCGAGTCCCACGATCAGCCCGGTTGCGGCCATCAGCAGGAGTGCGGTCTTGAAGCGATCGGTATGGGCCTGTTCCATGCGGCTCAACTTCCCCCGGCTGAGGCGATTGCCGCTGGTTCTTCGGAAAAAAGACGCCCGACTCCCACGCCCATTGCATTCCCTTCATCATCGCGCAGAAGAAACAGGGCGTCGAGTCCACGTTGTCTTGCGAGGTCCGCACCCCTCTCCGCACCGAGCACCATCAGCGCCGTCGCCCAGGCGTCGGCCTCGGCACAGGTGCGGGCCACCACGGTGACGGAGGCGGGCGACGCGATCAGCGGCGCGCCACGTCTCGGATCCATAGTATGCGACAGGCGGCGCCCCTGAACCTCGACGCAGTGGCGGTAGTCACCGGAGGTCGCGACGGCGGCGTCCTGCAGCGCCAGAACCGAATGCGGCGCGCGGCGGTCCGGGTAGGGCGCCTCGACCGCGATCGTCCAAGCTTCGCCATCCGGCCTGAGACCGATTGCACGCATCTCGCCATCGATCCCGACGAGGGCATCGGCGATCCCGTGGTCGCGCAGGGTCTCGGCGAGCCGGTCGACGCCGTAGCCTTTGGCGATGCCGTTGAGGTCCAGCGCGATGGGGGCCGTCTTGCGCAGCTGCATCCCCTCGATCTCCAGCACCTCCTGCGCCGGGCGGCGGAGGGCGTCCATCGCGGCGCGGATACCCTCGGGCGCGGCGGCCCCGGGCCCGAAACCCCAGGCCGTCACCGCATCGCCCATGCCGATATCGAAGGCCCCGCCCGAGGCGCTCCCGATCTCGAGCCCGAGGCGCAGGACCGACCGCAGTTGCTCCGGCACCATCACCCAATCGCCCACCGGCGCCGCGTTGATCCGCATGAGTGCGCTCGCCGCGTTCCACGTCGACATCTGCGTGTCCACCTCGTCGACAGCCGCCTGAAGAGCGGCACGGATTGCATCCGTGTCGCGGCCCCGATCCGCGAAGAACAGCGCCGACCAGCGCGTGCCCATGGTGGGGCCGTTCAGGGCGATGCGCGCGCGCTCAGTAGATATCTTCGACATACCGCCCCTCCGTCTTCAGGACTGCGGGCGTAAGCCCGGCAGGTGCGAGGATCTCGGCCAACGCATCGCTCACGCCCGTGGCCATGTCGCGCCCGCCGCAGACCATCACACGCGCCCCGTCGCGGATCAGTCGGGCCACCTGCGCCGCGTCGGCGCGCAGGGCGTCCTGCACATAACTGCGTCGCGCGCCGCGCGAGACGGCGGTGACAAGCCGGGTCAACCGCCCCTCAGCCTGCCAGCCGGGCATCTCTTCGCCATAGAAGAAATCGCTGTCCGCATGCCGCATCCCGAAAAACAGGTGCACGGGCCTGTGCCGCGCATTGCCGCGGATGAAGCCCGCCAGCGGCCCGATGCCGGTGCCCGCCCCGATCAGGATCAGCGGGGTGCGACCGCGGTCGGCGTGAAAGCCGGGATTGCGGCGCAGGAAGGCCGTGACCGTATCGCCCGGCTCCAAGGCGGTCAGCTGACCCGAGGCCAGACCGCCCGGATGCTTGCGCACCACGATCTCGACGAACCCGTCGCGCCGGCCCGAGGCCAGCGAATAGAGGCGCGGCACCGGGCTGCCCTGCGGCAGGACGCCGATCAGGTCGCCCGCCTGGAACCGTGCGAAGCCCGCGCCGGTCAGCCGCTGCCACAGCGTCGCGCGCGGTAGGTCGAAGCGCAGGATCGCGGCCCCCGCCTGCATTTCGGCCCCGTAGTTGCGCCGCGAGACGAGGGTCAATGTTTCGGTGCGCGGCGAAACGGGCTGGTGAGAAAGCTCGAGAGAGATGCCAAGCATCTCGCCAAGCGCGCGGCCCCAGCGCGCGAAATCCTGTGGCGATTGGCGGTCGATCGTGTCCAGCGGCATGAGTTCGGCCCAGCCCTTCGCCTGCGCCGCTGCCGCAACGGCCTTGGCGAAGGCGCAATAGGCCGGAAAGCTGCGGTCGCCGAAGCCGAGCAGGGCCATCGGGATATCAGGCGCAGGGGCCGACGCGTTCATCCGGTCGAGGAACCCCTTGGCCGAGGCGGGCGCCGCACCATCGCCATAAGTCGCGGCGAGAACGATGATGCGCTCTGCACGGGCGTAGCGCTCTGGTGCGAAGCCCGACATCGGGCCAACATGGACGCCCTGCCCCGCTGCCGTCAGCGCGGCATGCAGGGTCCCGGCGAAGCCCCAGGTGCTGCCACCCTCGCTGCCGACAAGAATGATCGTCTCGGCACGGCCCGCGGGCTGGTTGCCCCGGATGCGCGGCCGCCCGCGCCGCCCGGCAAGCCAGATCAGGACGCCGGTCACGCCCATCGCCGGCACTCCGAGCGCCATCATCCCGAGCACAAGGCCGAGCGTCGCGGCCCCCTGCCCCGTGTGCAGCATGTAAATAGTTTCCGAGACGCGCTCCCACCCGGTCAGGTCGGCCCATGCCACGAGCGCGCCGGTTCCCTGGTCGAGATAGCCGGTGCCCCGGTCGGTCTTCAGTGTGAACACGTCCGTCGCATCGCCGGGATAGGGAAAGCTCAGCTCGCGCAGCTCGGCGACGGGCGTCTGCAGCAGCGTGGCCATCTGATCGAGAGCGAACCCAATCTCTCCGCTCACTTCGGCGGGATCGGCCGGCAGGACGCCACCGTCCGGCAGAAGATCGAAGGTCGAGGCCGTCATCCAGAGGGCGGTGGTGGAGGACAGAACGAGGCCGATGACGGCAATCCGGGCGATCTCGACATGCAGCCTGCCCGCGAGCGGACCGCGCAAGGGCGCGAACCAGTGCCGCCATCCGCCCGCCCGTCGCACGACCAGCACAGCACCCGAGAGCGAGAGGACCAGCATTGCTGCGGCCCCGGCGGCCATGGCGATGCGCCCGCCATCCCCGAGGAAGAGCGAGCGATGAAAGTTGGTGAGCCAGCGAAGGGCCTGGTTCGGGTCGGCCGAGGCAACGCCCTCGCCCGTCGCCGGGTCGATCACGGCAGCACCCGGCGCGCCCTGATCGAACCAATAGGCGGTGATCCGACCGGAGGGCGACCGCCGGATCTGCTCGACGCCCGGATAGACGGCCTGGATGCGGTCCGCGAGGGTGGCGACTGTCTGGCCAGTCTCCACCTGCGGCGCGGCGATGCGCTCGGCCGCAGGAAAGACCGAGAGCGCCGCGCCGCTCAGGCTCAGGATCGTGACGAGCGCGAGTGCCAGAAGACCCGGCCAGCGATGGAGTGTACGGATCATGGCCCTGCCCCTCACATGTCGTAGGAGAAGTTGGCGATGTAGCGCCGCCCGCTCACCGGCGTACCCGCGCCCGCCGTCGTCAGCGGCACGGCCACCTCGTTCGGGCTGTCGCGCATATCCTCGACCGCCGCGTCGATGTGCAGCGTGTAGCCCGCATCGAACAGCGCGTCGGCCAGATCGAGCGTGATCTCGAGACTGCGGCCCGCGCCGACGCTGGCGCCGGTGATACCGTTTACCTGCGCGGTATCGCCGCCCGTGGCACGGTACCAGTCGCTCAGATGCTCGTAGTACTTGGACTTGCCACCAGCCATCCAGAGACTGCCGACATAGGCGCCCGAGGCGTCGGTAACGTAAAGCGCGAGGTAGGCGCCGTCGCCGCCATAGTTGTTAAGGGTGGTTGTGAGCGTCACGGGCCGTGCCATAGCGAGGCCGGGAAGCGTGAGTGCGGTAGTAAGCGCGAGCGTTGCGAGAAGTGATTTCATGGGAATGATCCTTGTTCAGGGTGCTTCGGAGCTGTTCAGTTCACCTGAACCTGCGGAGGGGCGCCGTTTCCGAAGAGGCCGTTCTGCGGAGGAGCGACCGTTCCAGCGGGCGCGGGATTGCGGACGCCGCCCCGACAATCGTCGTCGTCATCATCGTCGTCGCAGTCATCATCGTCTTCGTCATCGTCTTCGTCATCGTCATCGTCGTCGTCGTGTCCGCGACGCGAACCGTCCCGCCAGCGGTCGTCGTCGTCATCGTCGCTTGCGAGAATGAGAGGCATGTCTTGTGAGGCGTCATCAAAGAGCGCGGCAACGGGCCGAAGCATGCTGTCGGCCGGGGCCTGCATTGCGCTCCAAGCAGGAACGCCGATGGCGGCGGTCAGCGCCGTTGTCGCTGCGAGAAGGGTCAGGGTCTTTTTCATGGCAAGGTCTCCTTTCGTTTGATGAGACCAATCTGGCACCCCGACCTGAGGGCATCCTGACGCCCCAGCGATTCCTGCTTCAGCTTGCCGTCAGGAAAATGGCCCCGCCGATGATGGCGGGGCCAAAAAAATGCGAGCGCAGGCTACAGGGCTGGCATGGCTATGCGCCCTGCCCCGCGTTCAGGCGAATTCGAACTGCTCGAAGCGGACACGGCGAGGCGTTTGGCCTTGTGCTTTCAAGCCCTTGAGAATCCCGTCCTTCAGACCGGTTGGGCCGCAGAACCACAGATCGGCTTGCCGGATCGCGAAAGGGACCGCGCCAATCAGGCGCTCGGCCGTGAGCCTGCCATCGCGCGTCGTAACGACCACCTCGAAACTGAACCTCGGGTTGCGGGCAGCCGCAGCGCGCAGCGTCTCTACCCCAATCGCCTCCTCTTGTGTCCGAACGCAGTGGATGAGGTGAATGTCGCGGCTATCCGCTTCGCTCAGGCTTTCGGCCCAGGCGAGGAACGGCGTGATACCGATGCCGCCCGCCAGCCATATCTGGCGCGCACCGCCCTTGCGGAAATTGAACCGTCCATATGGCCCTTCGACCTGCACGCGCGTTCCGGTCCGCAAGATGGCGGGCAGGCTTCGTGTCCAGCCACCCAAGCCCCGGATGGAGAACGTCAGGGTGCCGTCAGGGCGCGGGGCGCTGGCGATCGTGAAGGGGTGCGGCTCGGACAGTCCTGCCTCTGGCGCGCGGAAGAAGGCGAATTGCCCCGGCCGCCACCGCATGGCCCGCCCCTCGGGGCGGAGGGTTAGCGTGGTGGTGTCCTTGGTCTGGCTGATCTCTGTGACGGTGAATTCTCTACGCCGCAGGTACGGGGCGACCAGCTCGGTGAATATCCACGCGATCACTCCCGCGATGCCAAATGTGTTCAGAAGCACCGAGAGCGGTGGATCTACCTCTGTCGGCAGGTCGACGAAGAACTGGTGAAAGACCACGATTGCAAAAAGGGCCCCCATGAAACGATGGCTGAACCGCCAGATCTGATAGGGGATTTCCAGTGGGGTGAAGGGCAATCTCCGGAACCAGCTGACAGCAACCAGGGCGAGAAGCGCGTTGAAGGCAAGTTCGCCCGCCTCTTCACCAAGTTCACCAAGGGAGGTTTCACGCACCAAACGCTCGAAATCCGGCTCGATCTGCTGGTGCAGGATCATCAGGACCATTGCGGAAATACCAAGCCACTTGTGGAAACGGTACATGCGATCGAGACCGCCGAACAATGGTTCCACCAGCGGCGGCCGTGCGGCGAGGATCAGGGTCTGTGCCATCGCGACAACTGCCGCGGCCCCGACGGCAATGCCAAGTGCTGCATCCGCGCCATAGGGCGCATAGGTGTTGAACCCGATCAGTGCCGCCAGCAGGCATGGCAACGCAACCAGCACCGGGCCCGTCAGGGCTAGAGGAGAGTTTAGGGAAAGCCGGGAGAGTGGCGGCAGGCCCGGCACCGGGACATTACCGTCGCGACGCGCTGCATCAGTCATCGTCGCGTCTCTCGTGATCCCGCTCGCGGCGATCATCCTCGTCGTCCTCGTATTCGAACTCGATTACCTCCAGCGTGGCCGGGTGGACAGTCACCTCGATCGCACGCCCCTCGGCATCCCTCCCATCGATCTCGTAGCAGCCGTCATCGATCTTGATCCGGCGCACCGTCCAACCATTTTCCTCAGCCAGCATGGCAACAGCATCGCGCGGCTGCCAGTCGGCCATCGGCACGAAGCAATCGTCGTCAGCCAGCGCCGCGCCGACCGGAAAGACCGCGAGAAAGCCGATAATTGTCAATGTCTTCTTCATGGGGCACACTCCTAGTGGCTCGCCTCTTGATGCCATTCATGCGCCGCGAAGCTGACGGCAGCCTGAAGGGGCTCGACCCACAAGCTTCAGCTTCGTGTCAGCCAGACGGATCATGGAGGGACATCAGGAAAGGACGGGTACGACCATGCGCATATTGCTGATCGAGGACGACACGACTCTTGGCGCTGCCGTGCGCGACCAGATCGCAGCTGATGGCCAGTCAGTAGACTGGGTCACGCGGCTAGACGCGGCGGCAGACGCGATGAGCGCAACCTCCTACGACCTGCTCCTGCTCGACCTCATGCTGCCAGACGGACGTGGTATCGGGTTCCTCAAGGGCCTAAGGACGCGTGGAGACGTGACGCCGGTCATCATCCTGACGGCGCTCGACCAGGTGTCCGATAGGATCGAAGGCCTCAATGCGGGCGCTGACGACTATCTTGTGAAGCCCTTCGACCTGTCGGAACTGTCGGCACGGATCGGATCGGTCGCGCGGCGCTACAGCGGTAACCCCAACCCGATCCTGACCCACGGACCGCTCGACATCGACCTTGCCGCGCGCAGCGTCCATCGGGATGGCAGACATGTGCCGCTGACGGCGCGGGAATGGGCGCTCTTCGAGGCCTTCCTGGCGCGTCCCGGGCAGCTCCTGTCCAAGGCGCAGTTGGAGGAGAAGCTCTACGCTTTCGACGCCGAAGTCGAGAGCAACACCATCGAGGTGCACGTGAGCCGCCTGCGCAAGAAACTGGGGAGCGCCATCATCGAGACCGAGCGCGGCATGGGTTACCGGCTGGGCAAGCCATGATGTGGCCATCCAGCCTTCAGGTACGGCTCGGCTTGTCACTCGGCCTTGTGCTGACGATCCTCTGGCTCGCCGCCGCCACGGTTACCGCGGTGATCGTTCGGGGCGAGATGGACGAGGTCTTCGACAGCGCCCTGCGCGAAACCGCCGAGCGCATCCTGCCGCTGGCCGTGACCGACATCGTCGGGCGGGAAGATCAGGGTGTGACGCAGCGCCTCGCGCCGATCCGGGAGCATGACGAGTTCTTCACCTACATCGTACGCGATGCCGCGGGACGCATCCTGCTGCAATCCCATGCGGCGGACCCTGCGGTGTTCCCTCCATACGACGGGCCGGGATTTGGGCAGAACGCCACACATCGCCTCTACAGCGACGCGGCGCTCCAGGGGACGATCAGCATCACCGTGGCCGAACCGTTGGCGCATCGCGCATCGGTTGCTCTTGAAATCCAGATGAGCCTCGGCCTGCCGCTGCTGGTCGTGCTGCCGTTGGCGCTCGCGTCGATTATTCTCGCTGTGCGCTTCAGCCTCGCCCCTCTCCATCGGTTCCGTACGCGGCTTGAAGCGCGCGGCGTGCGCGACCTGTCAGAAGTACCCGCGGCCGACCTGCCGACGGAAATAGGACCGCTAGCCGCAACCTTGAACAGCCTTTTGGCTCGGCTGCGCGACGCGTTCGAGGCTGAGCGAAGTTTTGCAGCCAATGCGGCTCATGAACTAAGGACACCATTGGCGGGCGCTATCGCCCAGGCGCAGCGACTGCGGTCAGAGACCAAAGATCCGACCATCGACGCGCGCGCCGCCGAGATCGAGGCGACGCTCAAGCGTCTCGCTCGGCTGTCCGAACGTCTCCTGCAGCTTGCGCGGGCGGAAGGCGGTAGACTTCGGATGGACCAGAGCGCTGATGTCAGAACCATCACTCGGGTCGTGGTGGAAGATATTGCGCGCAGCACAGAGAACGGGCGCCTTATGTTGAACTTGCCGGACACGCCTGTCTTGTCTGATATCGACCCCGACGCATTGGGAATTCTGTGCCGGAATCTGGTGGAAAACGCCCTACGCCACGGGGCGCAGAATGCCCCAGTCGAGGTTACACTCACGAGCGACGGGCAGTTGATCGTGGCGAACGAGGGCCCCGCGGTAGCAACCCAAACACTCGAACGCCTGACAGGGCGCTTCGAGAGGGCAGATGCAAAAACTGATGGTAGCGGGCTTGGCCTCGCTATCGTCTCAGCCATCGCAGAACGGATCGAAACCTCTCTCTTGCTCCAGTCACCACTTCCCGGTGAAACTTCTGGATTTCAGGCATCCGTCAGATTGCCAACAGATGCTCCAAATGCCCATGTGAAAGATCGGGAGCATTGGCCTTGAAGTCTGACGCATCACCGGCGACGTCATCGTTTGAAGAAAATCGCAGAAACGTAGGAAAGCTTTCTTATAGGAGAGCTATTTTCTTATATTTTTTATGAACTTGGGACTGTTCTGTAGAGCAGGCCCTCTATCGGCGATAGCCGCTTTTGCGCCAAGCCCTCGGGAAGTGAGGCCGAAGCCTCACCCGAAGGGATCGTATTCCGAGACGATCACGACCTCGTCTCCGTCGATTTCATCGGCGGGGACGGCGCCGAAGGTTCCATCCCCAGCCTGGAAGACGACGATCGAAACCATGAGCGTGGCGGCGAGGGAGGCTGCGAAGGCGTGTGCATCTTTGCGGGACATCTGTTTGGCTCCTGTCTTGGAGGCGGGGGACCATCCCCCGCGCGACAGGACCCCGCAGGCCCGAATACTGGCTGACATCACCGGGTGCGTTCGGCTTGCCCGAATCCATCCGGCGGCACGGGCTTGCCCGTAGTCCGACCCCTCGCGGGTTGATTTTGAGCCCGGGATTCGGGCCAAGGAAGGGAATGGCGAGCGGGGGATGGTCCCCCAACGTCAGGAGCCGGTTGTCCCGCTGATGCTTGGAACGCCGCCAGCCTCCCGGCCACGCTCTTGGTTGAAGACTTCTTCTTTGGGGATGGATCCTTTGGTGCCCCGCGAACTGAAAGGACAAGGTTGTGATGGTTGAGAGGCCCGCGCTTGGGCGGGCCCCTCGGTTTCAGTTGGGCTCAGGCGGCCAGGTCCGCGCCCCCTGCCCTTTCGCCCTCTTCATCGCCGACGATTTCAAGTCGCGCATTGCGGTATCCTTCCTTGGCGATCCAAAGCTCGGCCGCAGTGACAGATTCCGCCAAATGCAGCAGCTCGGTGTTGCCGCCGAAGTCGAGAAGCACGCGCACCTGCCCGGGCTTCGGCTGCTCGGTCACCTCGAAGACCAGGGCGCTGTCAGCCGAATGGCTGCGCATGATGGTGACGAGGATCACCCCCTCCGAGGAGAAATTGCCCTCATGCAGCGTGAACGACGCGGGAGCCGTCCAGGTCGCGTAAGGCCGGGGTGGTTCCTTTTTCACGAGGCGGCCGACGCCGTTCGAGCGCTCCCAGGCCGCCAGCTTCTTGGTGAAGCGTGCCGGTGGCTTGGGGCTGCCGTCAGTGTAGCGAATGAGCGCCCCGAGGGGGGCTGTGTCGATGATGGTTGTTGCAGACATGATTCCTCATTCCGAATGCGAGTAATCGCACTCATCTTATTGATATTGTTACACTATAGGGTGATTGGGGGCGGAATCTCCGCCCCCTGCTGGAACACGTTATTCCGCGGCCAGCATCGACGCGCTTTCAGCAGGCAAGTCATCCGTCAGGAATGCAGGAAGGTCAGCTTCACTGACGCTGTCAGCCACTTCGACATCCACCCCCTGCCCTTCGGCACAGTCCTCACCGTCCAGCGCCACGAGATCGTTCCGGCGCAGGACTTCGGGCAACCAGCCGCTGCCCTTCAGCAGGCGCTCGGCCTCACTGGCCATCTCGCCCTTTTTCAGGTGATCGAGAAGCTGGGCAGTCCCCTCCCCTTTCGCCTCGCGCACGGCCTCGAGGATGCGGGCCTTGGGCACCCGGTTGAGATAAGTGTCGACCGTCGGCTCCCATCCCGCCTCGACCATATCGAGACCTGTCGCGCGCGCCACAAGATCGGAATGCGCCATCCGCCGGGTCAGACCGCCAGCGGAGATGCCCGCACCGTAAGGGTTCACCTTCTCATGCAGCGCGTTGACGCCGAAGCTGAGGCAATGCGCCAGCAAAGCCAGACGGCTGCCCTGGTCGAGGACCGTCAGATAGTCCCAGAGTGCCGCATCATCGCCAAGCGGCAGATCGGCTTCCCATTCCGCGTGACGCTCGTCGACCA
>JAUIDM010000457.1 GCA_030428915.1 Alphaproteobacteria bacterium
TGCGGACGGCGCGCTCCGCCGCTCATTCGCCCGGCCGGGTCTTGCCGACAAGGCGGCGGACGTGCCGGAGCCTCCGAACCGCATCCGCATCCTTTCGCCCTTCGATCCCGCGCTACGCGACCGCAATAGGGCGGAACGGCTTTTCGGCTTCTTCTACCGGATCGAGGTTTTCGTTCCGGAACCCAAAAGGCAATACGGCTACTACGTATTCCCGGTGATGGAGCGCGACCGGCTGATCGGGCGGATCGACGCGAAATGCCTGCGGGGCGAAAACACGCTTGCCATCCGCGCATTCTGGCCCGAACCGGGCGTCAGGATGGGCGCGGGACGGCTGGCACGGCTTGAAGCGGAGCTTGCGCGCCTGGGCCAATTCACCGATTGCCGCGACCTCAGCTTTGCCGACGGCTGGCTGCGCGCCTGAGCGTTCGAAACCGACGCGAAACAAGTTCGGCAACGGAACAGACGCGGCGACATGACCCCTCTCACTCTGCCCGCGAGGGAGAGTTGGGTATGGATCAGACTGTCAGCTACCGCACGGGTGTCGTGCTCGTGCTTGTCGCGGCCACGCTCTGGTCGCTCATGGGGCTTGCGATCCGCATGCTGGGCGATGCGGGGACCTGGCAGGTGCTTTTCTACCGCTCGCTCGGCATGGCGCCGGTTCTGTTTCTGACCGTCGCCTACAGATCAGGCTGGCATCCCTTCCAGCGCATCAGGGCGGCCGGATGGCCGGGCTTCATGGGCGGCGCGGGTCTGGTCTTTGCCTTCTCCGGGGCGATCTATGCGATCCAGTCCACGACTGTCGCCAATGCGGTCTTCCTTTTTGCTGCCGCGCCCCTCTTCACCGCCGTGATGGCCTGGCTCATCCTCAAGGAACCGGTCAGGCGGGCGACATGGGGGGCCATCGGGCTGGCCGGGATCGGCATGTTCGTCATGGTGCGCGAAGGGCTTTCCATCGGGGCAGGGTGGGGCAACCTTGCCGCCATCGCATCGGCGGCGGGGTTTTCGGCCTTCACGATCTCGCTGCGCTGGGGACGTGTGGCCAACATGCTGCCGTCGGTGCTGACGGGGGGCGTCCTGTCGGTGATCGTTGCCGGGATCGTCATCGCGGCGCGCGGTGAAAGCCTCGCACTGCCGCCCCGGTCCATCGCCATCGCGATGCTGATGGGGGCGGTGCTGCTGGCCTTCGGGCTAGCCATCTACACGGTGGGCAGCCGCGTGGTCGCAGCGGCCGAGCTGGGCCTTCTGTCGATGGCCGAGGTGATGCTGGCCCCGGTCTGGGTCTGGCTGATCCTCGGCGAAAGCGCGAGCATCGGCACGTTCTTGGGGGGTGCGATCCTGCTGGCAGCCATCGCCTTCAATGCGGCGACCGGAATGCGACACCGGCCACCCGCCCTGACAACGTGATGCGGCAGTCGCCCGCCCGGCGCCCTCGGCTATAGCGTTTCGCGTCTATATTGAATCGGGATTCGAATCTTTTTCGTTCGAATTCGGTCACTTGATGGCTCAGCCAAAACGCGAAACGCTTTAGCGCCAGAGCCAGGACTGGCTGGCGAAGAGACCCTGCAACTTCGACAGGATACGGTTGCCCTTGCCCGGCGCGGGGAGCTCGTGATGTGCAAGGCGGTCGACAATGACTTCGGGCGGGCAGGGCAGACCGGTCACCGGGTCAAGGTAACGCGGATAGGCGATCAACGCGGCATGGGCAAAGGCCGCCAGCGTAGGACGCGCCTTGCGCCGGGCAGGCGCCGGGAAAAGGTCACGCGTCAGACCCCAGCCGGCATAGAAGGGCATGCCGAGGCAGGTCACGCGCTTGCCGCGCAATAGCGCCTCGAACCCGAGGGTTGAGGTGATGGTCCAGACCTCGTCCACCGCTTCGATCAGCGTGGCTGGGTTCACCCCCCGGACGATGCGATCGGCATGGGCCAGCACCTCGCTCTCGGGCAGCGCACCAAGGCGCAGCCCCGCCTCCACATCCGGGTGCGGCTTGTAGATCACGATCGCGTCGGGGTTCTCGGCCCGGACACGGGCCAGAAGGGCGGCATTGCCATGTTCCTTGCCCGCGCCAAGCCGGACAGAGGCATCGTCCTCGACCTGGCCCGGCACAAGGATGCGGCGCCCTTTCTGCAGCTCTGGCACGGCCTCGGCATCGAGGTTGTATTTCGACAGGCCGAAGCGCACGAGTCGCGCGATCAGCCGTTCGGCCCGCGCCTCGCCGCCCGGCGGCGGCCCGGCCGCCACCAGCCGCTCCAGATCGCTTTCTCGTGCCGGGTCATAGTAGATGCCGCGCCGGTCGGCGACCAGCGACACCGGCGGGACCAGTTCGGCACCCAGCCCGCGTGAGCGCAGGAACCCGTCCTCGACCCGGGCGACCGAAACGCCCTGCGCGGCGGCGGCAAGGCGTTCGGGTTCCTGACCAGCCCAGACGAGCACGCCGCGCCCTTCGGCCTTCGCTCGGGCGACCGCGCGGGCGGGATCGTTCTGGAAGGTCAGCCGCTTTTCCCGGCCGAAACTCTTTTGCAGATGCGCCCGTTTCCACAGCCGCATGCCAAGGGCCACATGGCCCGCGCGATCCTCGCGGAAGGCGCGGACCTGCGCCTCCAGCTGGTCCACGGCCTCTTCGAAGGAACAGAGCCGGTCGCGGCAGGGATCGTACCATGTCGGCGCGAGGATCATCGCGGCGGCGAAAAGCTGGGCGCGGGTCAGGCGCCGTTCGCGTCGCGCGACCGGGTTTTCATCCTGTGTCAGCCCCCAGCCGGCGTAGAAGGGTTGGCCGAAGACGCGGGGCTTGTGGC
>JAUIDM010000458.1 GCA_030428915.1 Alphaproteobacteria bacterium
ACATGGATCACGCGGTCCGCTGTCATGGGTTTTCCGGACTACACGACGGCCGAGGCGCGTCCTTCTGGTTCAGCGGTGAACATTGATCTTCATGCTCGCCTGCGTTTCGGTCGCTCCGACTTTGGCGTCAATGCCGCGCGGCTCCGCGACTGGCTCGGGCAGTTAACCGCCCGTTAGGGCCGTGATCAAATCCTCTCCAGAAGCCGGAAAACACGGTCTGGCCTCCGTCCGGTATTCGTACCGCATCTGTATGGTATCCGTCCCGACCGATGTCGGGCACCTGCCGGTCACTTTCTGGCCTGAAATACTCCACGGGGGTCAGGGGATGTTAAACCTCCGGCCCGGTGCGCGCCCCCTTGACCGCCGCCCGGCGAAAGGCGAAACCGCGCGGATGGTACCCTTGGACAAGCTCGACCAGATCACCCGCCGCTTCGAGTTCCTCGAAGCGAAGCTGTCATCCGGGGCCGACCCGTCCGAGATCGCAGCGCTCAGCCGTGAGTATTCCGAGCTGAAGCCGGTCACGGCCGAGATTGCCGCCTACCGGCAGGCTCTGGCCGATCTGGAAGAGGCCGAAGCGATGCTGGCCGACCCCGAGATGCGTGCCTTGGCCGAGGACGAGTTGCCGCGGCTGAAGGAACGCATCCCCGAGATGGAGGCGCGGCTGCGCATCGCACTTCTGCCCAAGGATGCCGCCGATGCCCGTCCTGCGATCGTCGAAATCAGGCCGGGCACGGGCGGCGAAGAGGCCGCCTTGTTCGCGGGCGATCTGCTGCGCATGTACCAGAAATATGCCGAGAGCATGGGCTGGCGCTTCGAGCTCTTGGAGCTTTCCGAGACCGAACTCGGTGGGGTCAAGGAGGCCATGGCGCGGATTGAGGGGGAGGGGGTCTTTGCCCGCCTCAAGTTCGAGTCGGGCGTCCACCGGGTCCAGCGTGTGCCCGAAACGGAGGCGGGTGGCCGCATCCATACGTCGGCCGCGACGGTTGCGGTTCTGCCCGAGGCCGAGGATGTGGAGATCGACATCCCGGCGAGCGACATCCGCATCGATACGATGCGATCCTCGGGTGCGGGCGGGCAGCATGTGAACACGACCGACTCGGCGGTGCGCATCACCCACCTGCCAACGGGGATCGTCGTGACCTCGTCCGAGAAATCCCAGCACCAGAACCGCGCCAACGCGATGGCCGTCCTGCGCGCGCGCCTCTACGACATGGAACGGATGCGCGCCGACGATGCCCGGGCCGCCGACCGCAAGGCGCAGGTGGGATCGGGTGACCGGTCCGAGCGCATCCGCACCTACAATTTCCCGCAAGGCAGGATGACCGATCACCGGATCGGTCTGACCCTTTACCGGCTCTCGGAGATCATGGCGGGCGATCTGACCGAGGTGACCGATGCGCTGATTGCCGAAGATCAGGCCGCGAAGCTCGCGGAGATGGAGGCGTGAGACGCCTCGTTCGCGGGCCTGCGGTCCTGAACATCGGCCAAAGATCCGCTCGATGATCGGGGCGGAGGCGCTGAAAGCTGCCACAAGGCGGCTTGCCGAAGCCGGGATTGAGGGTGCGGCGCGTGACGCGCGGCGTCTTCTGGCCCATGCTCTGGCAATTGCGCCTGACCGGGTGACGCTGATCCTGCCCGATACGATGGAACCCGATGCGGTGGCGGCATTCGAGGCTCTGGTCGAGCGCCGCGCGGCGCGGGAGCCGGTCAGCCAGATCACCGGCAGGCGGGCCTTCTACGGCCGCGAGTTCCGGGTGACGCGCGATACGCTCGACCCGCGCCCCGAGACCGAGTTGCTGGTCGCGGCGGCGTTGGAGCGGCCGTTTGTCAAGATGCTCGACCTTGGCACAGGGACGGGCTGCATTCTTCTTTCCTGTCTGGCGGGGATGCCGTTTGCGACCGGGACGGGAACGGATGTCTCCGAGGCGGCCCTGGCGGTGGCGGCGGAAAATGCTGGGGCGTTGGGCCTCGTGCGCAGGGCGCGGTTCCAGAGGGCCAACTGGTTCGCGGGAGTGGCCGGGCGCTATGACCTGATTGCCTCCAACCCGCCCTATATCGCCGAGGACGAGATGGGGGATCTTTCCCCTGAGGTGCGCGACTGGGAACCTAGGGGCGCGCTGACACCGGGCGGCGACGGGCTTGACGCATACCGGGCCATTGCCTCCGGCGCTGGCGCACGGCTGATGGCGGGCGGGCGGCTGGTGCTGGAGATCGGACCCACGCAGGGCGCGGCGGTCGCCGCATTGCTCATGCGGCAGGGATTCGCGGAGCCTGAGATTCGCCAGGACCTGGATGGGCGCGACCGGGTGGTGATTGCCGTCCGGCCGGGCGATCCCGCGGAGTGTGGCGCGATGTAAGGCGGGGCCCGGAAAGCGGCCAATAAGTGCCGATCCTGCCGGTATTGTCGCGAAAAAACGGGGTTTTTCGTCGCAGCTGCGAGTTTTCCCTTGCCCGGCCCGCAACATCATGCATTAAGGGGGGCGTGACGGTCTGACCGATTGCGTCAGCCCGGATCACTTTGCCCAGCAGAAACGTACCGCCACCCAAGCCGCTGATATTTGGCGCAGGATGCGGAGCAGGGCAGGACAGCGCATAGCCATTGGCCTGGACAGACGAAAGCACATGAGATCATCCAAGAACCGTTCGCGTTCGAAGTCGAACCGCCAGCGTTCGCTCGGCAATGTAGTCAACCGGGTGTTCGACTCCTCCGGGCCCGAGGGCAAGGTGCGCGGCACGCCGCAGCAGATCATCGACAAGTACCTGACGCTGGCGCGCGACGCGCAACTGTCGA
>JAUIDM010000061.1 GCA_030428915.1 Alphaproteobacteria bacterium
CGCGACCCGCCCGGACGTGAGATGCGCGTGGATCAGCGACAGGAGCGCCGGTTCGAATTCCCGCGGCGACAGACCCGCGCCGCCCACCGCGTTCAGCTGGGCGCGCATCTCTCCCCCCGGACCAATTATAAAGGCCCGCATATGGGTGGAGCCCCAATCAACGCCGATCCAGCCAACCTGTTCCGCACCCCGTGTCATCGCCCTGCCCTGCTGTCCGGCTACCGCTGCCGCATCCGACCGTTCAGCCAAGGTTAATGGGCTGCCCGGCCGCGCCCGTCAATGGCGGTGCGGTGGCAGATGCGGCTCGTCCGCCCGAAGAGGCGCCGAGCAAATGCCAGGCTATCCGCCCGCCGCCTCGCGTGCGATGGAGTCAAGCAGCGCCTCGACCTCCTCCATCGGTCCGTCCGGCAAATTTCGATAGCCGATCTGGACACTCCCCTCGCGATCCGTGACGAAGATGCCATATGGGCAGTGGACGATGTTCATCGGGTCGGCCTCCATCACCTTGCGCGACAGCACCGCCGAGCAGAACAGGAACACATCCGCCGCCCCGAAGATGGTCACATCGCTTCCGACATCCGCACCCGTGCGGTTCAGCATCTCGCCCACATGGCTGACATGGTCAATCACCAGCCCCTGACCGATGATGGCGTTTTCGACCGCAAAGGCGGCATCCTCGAAAGAGCCGTCGAACGGGTAGGTTGTGGCCTCCTGCGCAGAGAGGGCTGCCGGGGCGGCCAGCACGAGAAGGAGGCTCAGTTTTCGAAATGCATGTCTCATGTCATGTGATCCTTGGTTCCCCGCGTGGTTCCTGGCCGCCAATCAGCCGTCAGCCGAAAATGTCGGCCGTAATGCCGGCATACCAGCCAAGGCTTTCCTCATAGGTCGCCTTGCGCAGATCGGCATCCTCGCCGGTCTGGCTGATGAAACTGTCGACGGAGGCGATCTTTTCATCCGTCGCCTCGTAGGAGGCGCCGACCTTCACGCCGTCATCGGTGGCGATGAGCGACCAGCAGGTGTTGGAATACTTGGCCGGGAAGGCCTTTGATCCGGTCAGCTCGGCCCGGATGTTCATTGCCGCGACCTTGGCCTGGGAGTTGGCCGAGAACCCTGATTTCGGCATGTCGCCCTGAGCCGAGGCGTCGCCCAATACATAGACGTTCGCATCGGCACGGGTTGCCATGGAATGCGGATTGACGGGCGCCCAGCCTGCATCGTCGGTTACGCCCGCCGCCGCGGCGATAGCCCCCGCCTTCTGCGCCGGGATGACGTTGCAGACATCGACCTTTTCCACTTCACCGTCGATGACGACCTCCATCGCGTCCGGCCGCACCTCGACATTCGCCGCCCCGAAATCCGGTCCGATCCGCTCGATCATGCCGGAATAGTGCTTTTGCCAGCCTTCCTCAAACAAGCCCTGCTTGGAATACTTGTCCTTCGGATCGACCAGCAGGATCTTGGCCGTCGGATTCGCCGCCTTGAGCATATG
The DNA here is from genome assembly GCA_030428915.1 of Alphaproteobacteria bacterium. Classification (GTDB taxonomy): domain Bacteria; phylum Pseudomonadota; class Alphaproteobacteria; order Rhodobacterales; family Rhodobacteraceae; genus Albidovulum. Next base: position 1,490 of record JAUIDM010000061.1, read on the forward strand.
GGCAACCATGCTGATCCGTTCGTAAGGTCCCGGCGGGCAGCGATAGGGATTGGGCGGGGCCACCATGCAGAACGTGCCGCCTTCGCGCATTGCCTCCACCTGCGCCTTCAGAAGCTGGGTCTGCGGTCCGGCCTTGTACGCATGGGGCATGATCTCGGCCTTCGACAGGTCCCATCCCGGAACCGCGCCATCGACGAAGTCGATACCGGGGGCAATGACCAACCGGTCATAGGCCAGTGTCTCTCCGCCCTCGAGCGTCACCGTCATCGCGTCGCGGTCGACGCCCGAAGCCATCGCACGGGCATGGGTAATGCCATAGTCACCGGTCAGCTTGTCGTAGCGGTGGGCGAGGCTTTCGAAGTCCCGGAAACCGCCGAGATAGAGGTTGGAGAAGAAGCAGGTGTAATAGACCTCGGCCGGTTCGACGAGCGTTACGTCGATGGCGCCCTCCGAGTCCTTGGCGATGTAGCGCGCGCAGGTGGCCCCGCCCGCCCCGCCGCCGATGACGACGACACGCGGCCTGGTCTGTCCAATCACTGAGGGGGCCGCCAGAACCGCCCCCGAGGCGGCAAGCGTTCCGATGAATCCACGTCTGTTCAGGTTCATATCTTCCTCCCTTTTTATTCTTCAAGCGTAGCGAAATAGGCGGCAAGCGCCGCAATCTCCTCTTCTGTGAGCCGCCCGGCCATCATCTGCATGACCGGGTGGGGCCTTAATTTCTGCTTGTAAGCATGCATGGCCAATACGAAATCTTCCTCCGGCCAGAGCGTGATCGACGGAATGCCCGCATCCGCTCCACTCGCCTGATGGCAGGTCTGGCATTCGCTGGCGAGGTATTCGCCGAATTCCGGATCGCCCTTCAGGGCCAGTACATCGGGTGGCAATTCCGGCACGGACCGGCGCGCAGTCGGCTCGGCTTCGGGAATGTCACGGGGCCGGTCGGAAAAATCACGCAGGAAGGCCAGCAGATCGGCACGTTTGCCTGCATCCTTCAGCCCCGGATAGGACATCCTCGTGCCCGAGGCGAATGTACGGGGATTGTCGATATAGGCGTCCAGAGTCTCCAGGGTCCAGATCAAGCCATCGCGTCCGGCCCGTTCCAGACTGCGTGAATAGCGAAACTCCTCAAGGCTCGCCGCCTTGCGCCCGAAGATACCGTTCAGCTTGGGGCCAATGGCGTTCTTTGCCCCGGGACCGATCTCGTGGCAGCCCGAGCATTCGTCCCAGATCGCGGCACCTTTCTCCGCATCACCGATTTCGGCTGCGCTCAGCGGCGAAGGGCCCCACGCCAAGAGAAGCACGAGGCCCAGGGACAAGTGAATACCCCTGCGCCCCGCCATCTATCCGCCGAACGTGCTGAGATAGGCGATCACGGCATCAATGTCCTCGGTCTTCTTCAGGCCAGCGAACGACATCTTTGTGCCCTTCATATAGCCTTTCGGATTGGTGAGGAACTCGGACAGTGCCTCGTGGCTCCAGATCAATCCGCCCTCGGCGGCAGCCTGCATGGGCTGGGAGTATTTGAACCCTTCCACTGCACCCGCCGCCTTGCCGATGATACCGTTCAGCACCGGCCCGGTGGCATTCTTCGCTCCGTCGCCGACCTTGTGGCAAGCTTGGCACTTCTTGAAGACCTTCTCGCCCGCCTCGACCAAAGCCGGATCAACACCGGCTTCCTCCTCGGACGGCGCGTCTTCGACCGCGACAGCCTCGGCCGTGGCAGCGGTTTCTCCGGCCATTGCGACGGTCAGGGGCGGCAGGGTTCCGGCGGGCCTGCCGTCCGGATCCTCCGGCGTGACGTTGAGATCGATGGCGCGCTTCGTGACCTCCACTTCCGCCCCGCAATCGCTCATGCAGGGCTCGCTTCGGAAGAGCGGATATTCCGCCTCCGCCCGGTCGTCGGGCCGGAACCCACCTTCGTTCGGCAACGCAATCTCGGTGAAGTTTTCCCTCGACAGGACAAAGTCGTCCTCGACGAGCCCGTTGGAGTAAAGCAGGAACGCCGTGATCGCATAGGCCTCATCGGCACTGACGGTCTGGGCGGCCCCGAAAGGCATGGAGCGGTGGATATAGTCCCAGACGGTCGAGAGGTAAGGCCAGTAGGACCCGATCGTCTTGACCGGGCGGCGGTTGGTCAGGCTGCCCTGCCCGCCCGCGAGAACCGGCCAGTTGTCGATACCCTCGGCGAAATCGCCATGGCAGGAGGCGCATTTTTCGGCAAAGACCTCATCGCCGGTAAACACATCCCCCGACCCTTCCGGCAGACCGGTCCCGTCGGGCAGTACGGCGATGTCCCACGCGGCAACTTCTTCGGGCAGCGCCGGGCGGCCAAGGCCCGTCGACTCGGCCAGGACCGGGTGCGCCGCCATCAGTGTGGCGGCGCAGACGAGGAGTTTAAGCGACTTCGACATTCTCGACCTCCCCGTCGGCGCGGACCCACCATGTCTGGATCGAATTGTTGTGATAGACGTTGTTCAGCCCCCGGATTTCGCGAAGCTGGTCCTTGGTCGGCTGCACATAGCCCGTCTCATCCATCGCGCGGGATTGCAGCAGCATCTCTGAGCCGTCCCAATCCACGTCCAGATGGAAGCGCGTCAGCGCCTTCGGCTTCACATCGCCGGAAAGGCGCGCGGTCTGCCAGTTCCTGCCGCCATCGAGCGACACGTCGACCCGGTCGATCTTGCCATGGCCCGACCATGCCAGCCCGGTGATCACCAGCGGTCCCTTGCCGTGACGGATGGGCGCCTGTGGGCTCGGCGAGGTGATGACCGATTTCGCATCCATCACCCAGGTCCACTTGCGCGCCGAGCCATCCGCCATCAGGTCGGTGTATTTAGACGTCTCTTCCCGGCTTTCCACGGCCTGATCGTAGACCCCGATCCGGCGCAGCCACTTGACCCACATGTTGCCTTCAAAGCCCGGCACGACGAGGCGGACGGGGTAGCCGTGTTCCTTCCTCAGCGCCTCGCCATTGGCGAAGAAAGCCACCAGCACGTCGTCGAGCGCCTTTTCCAATGGCATCGAGCGACCGTTGGAAGACGCATCCGCCCCTTCGGCATAAATCCATTTTCCTTCGGGCTTTACACCCGCCTCTTCAAGCAAGAGGCGCAGCGGAACGCCGGTATATTCCATGTTGTGGATCATGCCTTGGGTGAACTGGCAGCCCTCGAGCTGCGCGCCGCCCCATTCCATGCCGCCATTCGCCGCGCATTCGCAAAAGGCCGTCGTCACCGTTCGGGGGAAGCGCATGAGGTCTTCGTAGGTGAAGACCATCGGCGTCTCGACAAGGCCCGAGATCATCAGCCGGTAGTCGGATTTCGAAAGCTCGATCGCGCCCGAATGATGCCGCTCAAAGGCGCAGCCCTGCGGGGTGATCGTACCCTCGAGTGCGTGGATCGGCGTGAAGTTGATCGACGAGACGGGGCTTTCCGTCAGCCATTCGACATTGCGCCGCACGACGTGGCTTTCGAACCGGATCGGCATGCCATAGGGCGTTGCGTCCACAGGATCGCCAAACGAGGACGCCCAGTCCTGCACCTCGGCAATCAGCGGATCGGCTTCCTGAGCCCGCCCCATCCCGGCCGCAAGCGCGCCGGTTGCGAGCCCTGCCCCCAGCACGGCCCGGCGGTTCGGGCCTTTCTTGTCGGCTCCCGCCATTGAAACCTCCTCATTCGTCCTTTCGCTCATTTCATGCCCCCGTGACCTGAACAGAGGTGTTGGGATCGATCGTCACCGCCCCCTGCTTCCTGATCCATCCCTCGACAAGATCCCAGATCGCCGGGCCCTCGGTGCCCTCGTTCACGCTGGCCCAGCCCGCGACGACGTAGGTTTTTGCCGGATCGACGACCTCCCCGGTCTTGAGCATCGTCATATTGGTGATGCGGCTGCCTTGCGGCTTCGAGACATCGATGTGGTAGCCCATGCCGCCCACGCGAACCATGTCGCCGCCCTGCTGGTAGTAGGGGTCGGGGTTGAAGAGGTTGTCGGCCACGTCCTCGAGGATCGTATGCAGCATCTCGCCTGTCATCTCGCTGCGATAGGCGGCCGGATAGGACATTGCGGTGGCGTTGTGCAGGTCCTCGCGGGTGATGCTCTCGCCCGGCAGGAGGCTCGGCCCCCAGCGGAAGCCGGGTGAAAGGGCGATATCGGCCTGATGTTCGTCGATCAGCGCATTGCAGATAAGATCGTCCCAGGTGCCGTTGAAATTGCCGCGCCGGTAAAGAAGGCTGTCGGTCGTGCCCAGCACCTCCTCCAGCTCTGACTTGAACGGCTCGCGTTCCGCGTCGATCAGGGCGGAAACCTCGGTGTCGGGGGTGATCACATCGGAGAAAATCGGGATCAGCTTGTGGCGGAAACCCATCATCTGGCCGTCCCGCACATCCAGATCCACGCGGCTGATGAACTTGCCGTTCGAACCAGAGGCGATCAACAGGGTCTGGCCGACCATCACTGGTTCGGGCAGCGCATCATGCGTGTGGCCTGTCAGGATGACGTCGATGCCGGGCACATTGCCGGCCATCTTGCGGTCGACGTCAAAGCCGTTGTGGGACAGGACGACGACCAGATCGGCGCCGGCGTCCCGCACCTCCGCCACCACCTCTGCCATGCGCTCTTCCCGCACGCCGAAGGAAAGGTTCGGGAACATCCATTTCGGGTTGGCGATGGGCAGGTATGGGAAGGCCTGGCCGATCACGGCGACCTGCGCGCCGCCGACCTCGAACATCTTGTAGGGCTCATAGGCCGGTTCATCCCATTCGGCGTCGAAGATATTCGCGCCCAGGAAGGCAAACGGCAGCGCCTCCACGATCTCTGTCACCCGGTCGATGCCCAGGGTGAATTCCCAATGCGAGGTCATCGCGTCCGGCTTCAGCGCGTTCATCACGTTGACCATGTCCTGACCGGCGGTCCGTTGTGCGGTCAACGAGCCCTGCCATGTGTCGCCGCCATCCAAAAGAAGCGCATCGGGTCGCGCGGCGCGGATCGCCTTGATCACGGTCGCGCAGCGATCAAGCCCGCCCATGCGTCCGTAACCCTTTGCCAGTGCGGCAAAATCCTCATAGGTCAGTGCATAGGCGTGCGGAGAGCCGGATTCGATGTTGAACAGCTTCAGGAAATCCGCCCCGGTGACATGCGGCGGCAAGCCGTTCACCTCGCCCACGCCAAGGTTGATTTCCGGTTCGCGGAACCAGACCGGTTTCATCTGGGCATGAATGTCGGTGATGTGGATGAGGGTGACGTTGCCGTAATCCTCAAACTCCAGCAGCTTGTCCTGCGTCAGGGCCTGCTGCGCGGCAAGCCGCCCCCAATTGCCCACACCCGAAGCGCCCCAGAGCGCCGAGGCCGCGACCGTTGCCTGCAAAAAATCCCGCCGGGAAATCATCGCCTGTCTTTCCTTGTCGTTCGGCAATACCCAACCGCCCGCGCAATCAGCGCGACCAGCCTCTGCCCTGAGAAAAAAATGGACTAACGAACGGGCCGGGCGGCGGACCGCCCGGCCCGGAGATCAGTTCCGCACCGACGGTCCTTCGACCGACAGTCCGTTGCCGCGCGAGGCGACGTAAAGTTCAAGCGCGATGAATTCGGGCGAACCGGGTTTGAACGTTTCGGCGCGCGTGTCGCGGATGCAGCCCTTGAAGCGGTTGTGGATCGAGGAGAGCTTCGCATCCTTCAGGCGGTAGACCGGGAACCCGTTGATCTGCCCCTGGCTCAGATGGTCCGCGCGGATGAAGTTGCCGTAGTTGTCCTCGTGGCAGTTGGAACAGGCAAGCTCAAGCTGGCCGTACCGCGTATAGTACATTTCCTTGCCCTGCTCCCAGTAGGGGGCGGCAGGCCCGTCGATGGCGACATTCATCGGCATGCCGCGCGAGACAGAGGACACGAGGGCGGTCATGTTGACCATGTCGGCGCTGTCCCAATCCCAGGCTTCCGCGCCCATGCGCTCGGTCCGGCACTGGTTGATGTACATCTCCAGCGTGTACATCTCGCCTTTCTCCTCGTTGAACTTCGGCATGACCGGACGCACGCCCGCCATGCTTTCCGGGCCTTCGTGGCAGGATGCACAGGCTTTGCCCTCGGTGCCGTCGGCGGTTTCCCATGCACCCAGCGCCGCTTCGACGCCCAGCATGCCGGGATTGTCGAAGTCGTCCGCCTGCATCACGCGGGTGTCGGCTTCGCGGAAATGCCAGCCGGAATACTGCTCCGAGAGGCCCTCGATATAGTCCGGCGCCCCGTCAATATGGGTCACCATCTCGATCTCGCCATTGACCACAAGCGTGTCATCGACGGGATCGGCGGTGGCGGAGAGCCCCGTTAGCGTCAGAGCCGCAAGGGCGCAGCCGCCGGCGAGTAGTCTCATGTTCATGCGTTATCCTCCCTGAGAATCCGCCGCCGGACGCGCCGGCAGCGGCCCTGTCCTCATCCCGGTCTTGTCAGGCAACTTCGATCGGCTTCGTGTCCTCGTAGACCGAGCCGTCGTCGTCGTACCAGGTGAACTTGAACTCGCCCGTGGCGTCGACCTTGGCATCGAATTCAATATACGGGTTCGTCGAGATTGCGGGTTCGAGCGTCACGTCGATGACATTCTGACCGTTAAAGTCGCATGTGAACCGGTTGATGATCGAGCGCGGGATGACGTTTCCGCTCGAATCCTTTCGCTGACCGCTTTCCATCGGATGGCTGATCAGGGTCTTGATCGTCACCACCTCTCCGGCGGCGGCGGAACTGGGAACCTTCACGCGGGGTTTGACGTCTTGTGCCATGTTCTTCTCTCCCTGAACTCAGCCGCCGCAGCCGCCGATGGTAACCTTGACCGTCGCGGCGGCCTGCACGACCGAACCGTCCGCCATCTTCGCAAGCGCCACGACATCCTGGGTCTTGGCCAGGCGGATGCGCGTGGAGGCGGTCTGCGATCCGGCAGCGGGCCCGAAGTTGAATGTGGCGACGGGCGGCGTCGGGTTGCCCGTGGCGAGCACCATGATCGACACCGCGCCCGGTGCGTCGACACCGATCGGCACCGTATTGCCGTTTTCGGCAATCTCGGGCGCGGTCAGCGTCAGCCCGCCCGAACCGATCTCGGCCCCGCCGGAAAACTCCGCAATCAGCTCTTCTACCGTCGCTGCAAACGCAGGCATCGGCAGCGTCGCGGCGGCCAGACCGCCGAACCCGATCGCGAGCGCGTCTCGTCTTGTGATTGTCATTGCTTGCTCCTTATCGTCTCTGTCCGACCCGTCCGCTCATTCCTTGAGCGTCATCAGGTAGGCGACCACATCCTCAATCTGCTGGGCTGTCAGCAGCGGTGGCAACTCTCCTTCCGCCGCCTTCCCGGTAAACGCGTCCCCCTGACGGATATAGGGGCCAACCTTGTAGAACGACGGCATGATCGTGCCATCGAAGGTCATCTTGGCGTCGGACACGATGCCGCGAAGCTGTGCCTCTTCCCACCGGTCGCCCGCACCGTCCAGCGACGGCCCGACATTGCCCTGAAACGCGACATCGGGCATGGCAGAAACCGCGTGGCAGGCCACGCAATTACCCAGGCCGCGATTGGACATGACCTTGGCGCCCTCTTCCGGGTTGCCCGGCGTTCCCGTCAGCGACTGGGCCACCGCCCCTTCTTCGTAGGCCACCTCAACCGGCGCGGTTTCGGCCAGCACGGCCGTCCCGACCACTGCCGGCAGGAGCAGGCCCATCAGTATCTGGCGCTTCATCAAAGTCCTCCCTGTTCTCTCCCGACTCGGACACTAACTGAGGCACGCTGTCGCATGCAACATAAAATTCAATTCCATGAATATGTATATGCGTATGTTCGGCTGGTGCGAGCCAAACATGTCAGTTCGACGAGTTCTCGCGCCAGCGCTCCGCAACATATTTCTGAAAGTTTTCGCCGGACTCGTAACCGTGATCCTTGACCCAGGTAAGCAGCGCACTCGTCGTGCCTTTTTCGAATGCACCGGGCATCATGACGACCGCCGCTTCCGCTACAGTCTGACCGTCAGGAACCTCTTCGGGAAGAAAGATCATCGTTGGCGTGAACATGACGCCCCACTTCATCGCCATGTCCTTCTCGGACCGGACGTCGCCATCCAGATCCGTGACCTCGACATCGCCGAAGAGGTTCATCTGCACGACGAAATAATTCTCGCGAATGAGCGCGTCGATCTCAGGCACCGGAAAGACCGTTTCGTACATCTTTGTGCAATATGCGCAACCGCGCTGCTCGAAGATGATCATCAGGCGCTTGCCCTCGGCATTGGCTTCGGCCAGGTCTTCACGCATGTCCTTGAAGGTTTCGCGCAGCCAGGTTGGCTTGTGCAGCCCGTCATCGCCAAGTGGCGCCAGCTCTGCCGCATTGACCGGTAGGGCGAGCGCAAACGCGAATAAGACCGTAGCCATCAAGCGATTCATTTGTAGTCCTCCCTCTGAAGTTCAGATGAATTTCGTCGTCCAGGGCATGTGCTCGATCATGAATTGCGCGATCGCGTTGACCGATCCGGTAGCGATCAGGATGGCGAACACGATCAGCATGACACCCATGACCTTCTCCACGTGACCGAGGTAGCGGCGGTTGCGGTTCATCCAGGCCAGGAACGGCCGGGCGAAGACTGCCGCCAGCACGAACGGTGCTGTCATGCCGATGCCGTAAACGAAAAGAAGCGCCGCCCCCCGCCAGATCGTGTCGAGGCCCGAGGCGACCATCAGGATCGCTGCCAAAGCCGGGCCGACACAGGGCGTCCATCCGAACCCGAAGGCCAGCCCCATGACGTAGGCCCCAAGCATCGTCGACGGCTCCACCTTCGTTTCGATCCGCGCCTCGCGATACAGGAACGGAATGCGGAGGATGCCGAGGAAATGCAGCCCGAACAGGAACAGAATGCCGGCCGCGACATAAGAGAGCGGCGCAAGCCATTCGCGAAACACCTGCCCGAGCGCGGTCGCCCCCATGCCCAGAAGCACGAAGATCGTCGTGACCCCAAGCGCAAAGGCCAGTGCCGAGGCCACCAATCGACGCTGTGCCCCGGGCGCGATGGTCGCGTCCGAGCGCAGCTCGGCCATGGATATGCCTGCCATGTAGCACAGATAGAAGGGCACCATCGGCAGGATGCAGGGCGACAGGAACGAAAGGATCCCGGCCAGAAGGGCACCACCGAATGTCGGATCGATCAGCACGCAAATCCCTCGCCTTGCCGGTGACGCAAAAACATATTACGTTTTTTAAATATGTAATACCGAAGGCGTCAACTATGCGCATCGCTTTCCTGCCCGTTCTTGCTTTTCTTTTTGCCGCGTCCCCGGCCATGGCGGAGTTGCGGCTGCTGATGGTCGAGCAGGAAGGCTGCGTCTATTGCGCCGAATGGGACCGGGTGATCGCGCCGATTTATCCGAAAACGCGCGAAGGCCAGGCTGCGCCGCTGGAGCGGGTACATATCCGCGGCCCCTACCCCGCCGATGCGGACCTCGGCCCCCGCCCGGTCTTCACGCCGAGCTTCATCCTGATCGCCGACGGGCGCGAGGCGGGCCGGATCGATGGCTATCCGGGCGAAGACTTTTTCTGGGGATTGCTCGGGCAGATGATGGAAGAGACCGGCCAGTTCAATAGGGAGGAAACGAAATGAAGAGATTGTCGCTTGCGCTGGCGCTTATGGCATCACCCGCCGCCGCACAGGATGACGGCGCCCTGATCACCTTTCAGGTGATGAAGCCCGAAATCGCGCTGACGCTCGCTCAGGCGGCGTTGGAAAACTGCCGCGAACAGGGATATCAGGTCGGCGTCTCGGTGGTGGACCGCTTCGGTGTGACGCAGGTCTTCCTGCGCGACCGCTTCGCGGGACCACATGTGGAGGAAACCGCGCGGCGAAAGGCCTGGACCGCCGTCAGTTTCCGCACAGACACGCTGACACTTGCCGAGGAAACCGCGCCTGACAGGATATCCTCGGGCATCCGCCATCTGAGCATGGCACTGCCCCTCGGCGGCGGTGTGCCGGTCGATGCGGCCGGGTCACTGGTGGGCGGCGTCGGCGTTTCCGGCGCGCCGGGCCCCGACATCGACGATGCCTGCGCGCGCGCCGGGATCGAGGCCGTCGCGGATGACCTTGCCTTCTGAGCAGGACCTCGGTCCCGGCTCCGCCGCCGGAGGCAGTGATTGCGGCGCGGCGCTCGCCGCCGACCTTGGCACGCGCGCCGACAGCGCGGCGAATTTTCTCAAGGCGCTCGCGCATGAAGGACGGCTGACGATCCTCTGCCATCTGGTCGGCGGCGAGAAGTCCGTGACGGAACTTGAAACCCTTCTCGCCTCGCGGCAGGCTGCGGTCAGCCAGCAACTGGCGCGGCTCCGGCTTGAAGGGCTCGTGCGCCCCCGACGCGATGGAAAAGTGATATACTATTCGCTCAGGGATGAGCGGACGGAACGAATGATCGGGCTCCTGAACGAACTGTTCTGTCAGGAGTCCTGAAAAAAGGTCTCGGGGAGGAGACAGGAATGGAGACGTTACCACCGGGCGTATTGGCGGCCCTAGTTGGCCTGAGCGCGGGCGCGGTCCTGGGCCTCGCGGCGCGGCTCGGAGATTTCTGCACGCTCGGCGCACTGGAAAGCGCGGCCTACGGCGCGGATCAGCGGCGTCTGCGGCTTTGGGGGATCGTGCTTGGCGTCGCGATCATCGGCACGTTTCTGGCCGAGGCATTGGGCCTCGCCGCCCCGACCGAGACCTTCTATCACACGATTGGCTGGAACCCCTTCGCCTCGGTCATCGGCGGCCTCATTTTCGGCTATGGCATGGCGATGGCGGGCAATTGCGGCTTCGGCGCGCTGGTACGCTTCGGCGGCGGTGACCTCCGATCGCTGGTCGTGGTCGTCGTGATCGGCATCTTCGCCTTCGTCACGCTCTCGGGCCCGCTCGCGCCCCTGCGCGCCGCGATCTTTCCGCAAGAGGACGCGACCACGACGCAGGGCATCGCGCACTGGCTGTCCGGGCGCACCGGGCTGCCGCCTCTGGTCTTCGCCGTCGTAGCGGGGCTTGCCGCCCTTTCCTGGGCCCTCGTTCACGCGCCACTGCGCCGCAAGCCTTCGATGATCGCCTGGGGCATTGCCGCCGGTCTCGCCGTCGTCTGGTGCCTGATCGGCACGACATGGATCTGGCATGAAAGCTTCGGCGAAACCGGAGTGGAAGGCCCCTCCTTCACCGCCCCCCTCGGTCGGACGATCATCTTCTTCATGACCTCCACCGCGGGCGGGATCAGCTTTTCCGTCGGCATGGTCGCAGGTGTGCTGGGCGGCGCCTTCGCCGGCTCGACCATTCGCGGGCTCTTCCGCTGGGAAGCCTGCGAGGACCCGCGCGAACTGGGACGCCAGGTCTCGGGCGCGGCGCTTATGGGCATCGGCGGCACATTGGCGCTGGGCTGTTCGATCGGCCAGGGCGTGACGGCAATGGCGACCCTCGCCGTCTCGGCCCCGGTGACTTTGGCCGCAATTGGTGTCGGCGGTCTGGTGGGCCTGCGCCACCTCATCGGGGGATTTCAGCCGGACTGAACCGGTCGCAACGCACGAGGAGAGCAGGCCAATCGCGAACCATCCCGAGATTCCGGACCAGACGATCGCCAACTGGCAGCGAATCGTCGATCTGATCGCCAAACTGGCCGATGTGCCCGCCGGTCTGATCATGCGCACCCGGTCACCGCACCATTCCGTCTTCGTGACCAGCGCGAGCGAGGGCAACCCCTACACGACCGGCAGGCGCTTCACGCTCAGCGAAAAGCTCTACTGCTACGGCGTGCTGAAAGACGGGGAACTGGTGGTCGAGGATGCCGCCTGCGATCCGCGCTGGGCCGACAATGACGACATGGTGCACGGGATGAGCTTTTACGTGGGCTATCCGCTGCGCTGGCCCGACGGGGCGGTCTTCGGCACGATCTGCATTCTGGACACGCGCCGCAACCGCCGGGCACTTTTGTTCAGCGAGGGCGTGCAGGAGTTTGCACGCGTGATCGAGGCCGATCTGAAACTTCTGGTCGAGATCGACACCCGTGCCCGGCTGGAAAAACAGCTTCAGGCGACGCTTGACCAGCTTGAAACCCGCGTGGCGGAACGCACGGCAGAACTTGAAGAGGCCAATACCGCCCTGAGGGTTCTGCTCACGAATGTCGAGACGTCGCGCGACGAATACGACGCCAAGTTCCTGCGCCACGTCAAAGGGCTGATCATTCCCCTGATTGGGACGCTTCGCGCCCGGCTGGCGGGGGATGAGGCATCCACCGCCTACCTCAGAATGCTGGAAGAGAACCTGGCCTCTATCACCGCCTCGATGTCGGGCCGGCTGGCCACGATCTTCGAGACGCTGACACCGTCTGAGCAGGATGTCGCCCAACTGATCATGCGCGGCCACACCAGCAAGGATATCGCGCGCATGCTGTCGCGCGAGCCGAGCACGATCGATTTCCACCGCAACAATATCCGAAGAAAGCTGGACCTGCGCAGAAGCGGACAGAACCTGCGCAGCAAGTTGCGGTCGATCCAGTAAAATATGGGGATCATCCCCATATTTCCCCCGCGATTTTCCGATAGAAGTGAAAACAAGGTCCGTTGCTACCCTTCGTCCACCGGGATCAACCCGGCGGGAAAACAGCCAGCAGGGGACAGACGCAAATGGACAGAGAAGACCTGAAACTCGAACCGACGCTGCTTCATGGTGGCAGGGACGCCCTTGCGCCGGGACTGTCGCGGCGGTCGTTCTTCATGGCAGCAGGGGCCGCAGGCGTAGGCGGCGCGGGCGCGCTGCTGTCGTCCACCGCAGCCCGGGCGCAATCGACGGACTGGACTCAGCCGGGCAACAACAACGGGGTAATCGAGCTGCAGAAGACGACCGGCACTCCGGTCGAGGGCGACGTGGGCATCGACTATTTCGGCCACTGCGCGATCAAGTTCACATCACCGGGCGGCGCGACCGTCCTGTTCGATCCCTGGCGCGACGATCCGTCAGGTGCCTGGGGGCTTTGGTTCAAGAACGAATTCCCCGAAACACCCGTCGATATCTGCATGTCGACCCACACCCATTTCGATCACGACGCCATCCATCGCCCCGTCTCGACCATGGTGCTCGACCGCATGGTCGGCAATTTCGAGTTCGCCGATATCAGGATCACCGGCTTCGCCGACAAACATGCCTGCGTCGCACCCGGCTGGTACAAGTGGACCAATGCGCTGGCCGAATTCGGGGTGGACGCGTGCCCGCCCAACAACCCCAATCACATGGACATGGTGGTGTATCTGGTCGAAACCGGCGGCCTTCGCACGCTGATCTGGGGCGACAACCGGCACAATCCGCCAGAAGAATTCTGGGATGCCGTGGGACAGGTCGACATCCTGACGATGCCGGTCGACGGTTCGCAACATATCCTGAGCTACGGTCAGGGTGATGACATCGTCGCGCGCCTCAATCCGAAGGTCGTCATTCCGACCCACTACCTGAACGAGACGACCAGCTACACGCTGACCACGCTTCAGGATGCCGACGAATGGGTGAAGTCACAGGCGAGTTACAAAATGCTCGACAGCGCCCGCCTG
>JAUIDM010000459.1 GCA_030428915.1 Alphaproteobacteria bacterium
GACGGTGCTGGAAAACGCGCTTGTGGGCACCCACATGCCATTCCGCCCGAATATCTTCGCCGCCATTGTCGGCTATGACCGTCACGACCGGACCGGGGCCGAGGCACGGGCGCGCGAGGCGCTGGAATTTTTCAACCTGTCCCACCTGGTCGATCATCGTGCCGGCGACCTGTCGCATGGCCACCAGCGGGCGCTTGGCATGGCGGTAGCCTATGCCGCCCACCCCGACGTCATCCTGCTCGATGAGCCTTTCACAGGCATGAACCCGGAAGAGACACGGGTGATGATGGGCCTGATGCGCAAGCTGCGCGACGACGGCACCACGATCCTGATCGTCGAGCATGATATGCAGGCGATCATGGGGCTGTGCGACCGCATTACCTGTATGAGCTTTGGCAAATGGCTGGCCGAGGGCAGCCCCGAACACATACGGCACCATCCTTCCGTCATCGAAGCATATCTGGGAGGCGCGCGCCATGTTGCTTGAGCTGCGCGACATTTCGGTCAATTACGGACAGGTCTCGGCCCTTCGGCGCCTGTCGATGTCGGTGCCCGATGGCGCCATCGTCACCATTATCGGCGGCAATGGGGCAGGCAAGACCACGACGCTCCGCGCTATGTCGGGTCTGGCCAAGCTCGCTGCGGGAGAAATCTGGTTCGAGGGTGATCGGATTGACACCCTGCCTGCCGACCGTATCGTCGCGCGCGGCATTGCCCATGTTCCGGAGGGGCGGCGCATCTTTCCCGACATGACGGTGGAAGAGAACCTGCGCACCGGTGCCTTCCTGCGCCGCGACAAGGCCGGGGTGGAAAGCGATCTGGACAAGGTCTATCACCGCTTCCCCCGCCTGAAGGAACGCCGCGGCCAGCGCGCCCAGACCATGTCGGGCGGCGAACAGCAGATGCTGGCCATTGGCCGGGCCCTGATGGCGCGGCCGAAGCTGCTTTTGATGGACGAACCTTCGATGGGCCTCGCCCCCGTCATCGTCGAGGAAATCGCCCGCATCATCGAAGAGATCAATGCCGAAGGTGTGCCTGTCGTGCTGGTCGAGCAGAATGCCGGGCTGGCCCTTGATCTGGCGAGCCACGCCTATGTTCTTGAGACGGGAAATCTTGCTTTGGAGGGCCCTGCCGATGAGCTCCATGACAATGAACATGTCCGCGCGGCATATCTTGGGGTTTGACGCGGCCGATACTGAATGGCGGCAGGCAAAGGCCAGCGGCTGGCGCCGTTCCGATCTGCGCTGGGAACGGCTGACCGAGACCGCCATCGCGGCGTTGACAACTGGTCATCAGCTCCGTGCGGTCAGTTTGTTCCGTCTGGCCTACTGGCAGGCCCGGCAGGCTTTCGATCCAGGCGACCGTCGGATCGCGACAAGCCTCATCAATCTCGGCATTGCCGCCGGGTCCGGCACTGTGAAAGCCAAAAGGTATTTCGCAAAGGCGCGGCGCCTTTGGCAGGCATCGCGGGGCGATGTGGACGACATGGTGGTGCGCCCACGGACGCGCTCATCGCTGTTCCATCTGCGCATGGAGGCCCGTCACCGCGAAACCTACCTCGCCAATGCCCGGCTCAGGATCAGCAGGATCATTGCCGAAACCGGTGAAACGCTCGACGCGCTCGAAACCGGCGCGCGCACACTCCCTCACCGTCACTTCTCTCGCTGGCGGGGCGAACGGCCGGTCGTGTTCGACGACATGCGAAAGATACTCGGTGCCTGCCTTTTGATCCCTGACCCGATTTAAACAGACGATCGGTGTCAACGCCCGCAAACTTACGTCGATGCTGTCGCAACGTCGGGGTTGTGGCGCGAATTTTCGCAATCGGCAATGGATATGAGCATCTGCTCCTGCATTGAAGGGTTGCTTGCCGCCGGAGGCGATGTTCGCTGAGGTCGCGAAGCGCCGACCACGCCATGGCCAGTGATGGCAAGGCAAGAAACGATGTGTCGTGCGGCATCGCTCAAACGCTAGTGTTTGACGTCTTTCGCGTGTTCGTCACGGATGGTGACCTGACCGAACGGGTCCGCTTGGCCGCCCCGAATAGCCAAACCCAGTAGCCCAATGACTGGGGGGCGCAGTTGACCGGGGGCTTTACCCTTGGTCCTGCTGGTGGCTGTTGAACTGCTGGTCGAACAGTTTCTTGAACGCACCGCCCTGTTCCAGCAGTTCGGTGGCCGACCCCTTTTCGATCACCTCGCCGCGGTCCAGCACATAGATGCAGTCGGCCTGAAGGATCGTGGAGAGCCGGTGGGCGATAATGATCGTCGTACGGCCCTTGGTGATCTGACCAAGCGCCTCCTTGATCAGCATCTCGGAATTGGCGTCGAGCGCGCTCGTCGCTTCGTCAAGAAGCAGAATCTCACTGTCGCGCAGGATGGTTCGCGCGATGGATATGCGCTGTTTCTGACCGCCCGAGAGGAAGCCGCCGCGCTCGCCGACCTGGGTCTCGTAGCCTTTTGGAAGCTCGGTGATGAAGTCATGGGCATGGGCGGCCTTTGCCGCCGCCTCGACCTCTTCATCCGTGGCGTCCGGCCGGCTGCAGCGGATGTTCTCCATGATCGTGGTGGAGAACAGGAACGTATCCTGCCCGACAAAGGAAATCCGGTCGCGCAACGAGGAAAACGTCACATCCTTCAGATCCTGCCCATCGACGGTGACCCGCCCACTGGTCGGATCGTAAAGCCGCATGACAAGGTTGAAGACCGTCGACTTGCCACTGCCTGACGGTCCCACGAGCGCGGTGGTCTTGCCCGCCTCGAAGCTCAGGTC
>JAUIDM010000460.1 GCA_030428915.1 Alphaproteobacteria bacterium
GAAAGCGGGCAGAACTGCCCGTAGCTGTGCTTGTCGGTCATCGAAGGCACCCGCTGACGACACCTTTGCAGACTGTATCACCCAGCGGCCATTGCGTCACGCGCCGGTTCAGTTCGTGAACTGGAGACGCACCGGCGATCGGCGGATTCTGTTCGTGTCGAAACGGACCGAGAAGGAGTGATTTCCGTGACTGGCGTTATTTTTGAAGGCAAGGCTGGCAACGTAACGGATGTTCAGAGCCTGACGGAGAAGGCGGCGCGAATGGCGATGGATTTCGCCACGCGGGCCGAAAGACATGACAGCGAGGGGAGTTTCGTCGAGGAGAACTACGGCAAGCTGAAACGGGCGGGCTTCTTCCGCGCCGCCGTCCCTGTCGAATTGGGCGGGAGCGGGGTAGGATTGCCAGAGATGTGCGACGTCATCCGTCATTTTGCAAAGGGCTGCGGATCGACCGGTCTTGCCTTTGCGATGCACACCCATCAGGTGGTCATCCCCGCGTGGCGCTGGCGCCATCAGCCGCAGGCGAAGGCGGCAGTGGAACCGCTTCTGAAGCGGGTGGCCACGACCGATACGATCCTTCTGACCAGCGGCGGCACCGACTGGGTGGGCGGATCGGGTCAGGCCGAGCGGGTGGAGGGTGGCTGGCGTGTCCACGCCAGAAAGACCTTCGTTTCCGCCGCCCCGGCGGGCACGCTCCTGATCACCGGCGTCGTCTGCGATGGCGAGGTTCTGCATTTCGCACTTCCGATGGATGCGCCCGAGGTCAAGATCGTCGAGACCTGGAACACGCTCGGGATGCGTGCCACCGCTTCGCAGGATGTGGAGATCGACGGCTTCTTTCTGGCCGAGGACAAGGTCGTACTGAGGCGCAAGGCGGGCGAGTGGCATCCCTTGTTCCAGATCATCGGAACACTGGCCTTCCCGCTGATCTATGCGGCCTATCTCGGCGTCGCCGAAAGCGCGCGGGACATCGCGCTCGACCTAGCGCGGATGCGCAAGGGCGAGGCGCGGCAGGCGCGTCTTGCGGGCGAGATGGAACTGACCTTGCGGGCCGCGCAATTCGCGCATCGCGCGATGGTGGCCGAGGCGGGTCGGAACCTTCCCTCGGCGGACAGTGTGTCGGAAGTGATGATGGGACGCAGGCTTGTCGCCGACAACGCGATCCGCACCGTGGAACTGGCCATGGAACTGTCCGCCGGGCGCGGCTTCTACCGTCAGACAGGTCTGGAACGAAGGCTCCGCGACGTGCAGGGCGCGCGCTACCATCCGATGCGCCGCGATGTGGCTGAACTCTACGCCGGTTCACTGGCGCTCGGGGATCCGGTTACGGCGATCTTCTGAAGCGTTCCGAGTTTTGCTTGAAAAGGCAGCGATAATAAGCAGACCGCATGAGGTTCGAAGCCTCATTCTACGGAGATCCGAAATGCTACAGGCCCGACTGCTTGGGTTACTATGGCCGCCGGTTTGACAGCCGGCGGCCGGTCCTGTTCACGGCGTCACGCCGGGCCCGGTCTTTGCCAGCTTGTCACGCAACCGGTCGAAGGTCGTGGGCGCCATGGTGCCGAGGAAGATCGTGATCGCGAGGAACATCAGGTACTGATCGAACTCGGTCACATGGGCGTATTGATAGGTGATGACGTCGTCATGGGCGCTCTTGATCTTGGTCGAGGACACCATCATGCCGACCGTGAACATCGCCACCGGGGTCGAGACGAGCCACAGATGCTTGCGCTTGTGCATCGAATGCAGCTTGAGCTGATCGCAGATCACTACACCGAACAGGAAGGCGACGAAGGGCACAAGATAGGCCAGGGCGAGAAGCTTGACCGTCATGTCGAAAAAGGCGGGTTCCATGGTCAGTTGCCCTCCGGGCTGAGAATGATGATCGACCGGGTGCCGGTCGGGGCCGCGCCGGCGGCCGGGGCGCTGTCGGGAGAAACGGTCATGCTGCGCGTGATCACGGGCTCTCCCGGTTCGAAATTCATGCTGCGGGTCGTGGGCGCCTGGGTTTGCTCGAAGTTCAGGCTGCGGCTGGCTTCGTTTTCCCCGAAATAGACCCAGCCCGCGTCGGCCGGATCGACCGATCCGGTCGCAGGATCGACCGGCGCGATCTGAATCCATGTCTGCGAGGCGCCGACGCCGCTTTGCACGTCGAACTGGTCGAGGATCAGGTATTCGGTTCCGACCGCCGTCTCACCCACCTGTGCGCCGGGGGTCCGCCAGAACCCCGATGGCGGCGCATCGCGGATCGGGGCTGACTGGCTGGGTTGCATCAACTGTCCTTCCAGGGCCTGCGCCCGGATGGGTTCTGCCGCAATGCAGAGCCACAGGATGGCTGCCGCAACGGATGCGATGGGAATAGGCGACATCGAACTGCTCCAAAAACGGGTTATTTCAAGGCACTTTGCAATGTTGAGCAGTGTAGCACGGCGCTGACTGTCTGTCATGCGACGCCGCAAATCGGGGTCACCACGATACGGTCACTCCATCGGAATGAGGTCTGCCGGCAGGTCGCTGAACGGGTCCGGGTCGGGCGGGGGTGCGGTCAGAACCGCCACGACGGTAAGCGACGACCACAGCGCGAATGCCGTCACGATGGCCAGCGGGACGCACGGCGCGGGCGGTGCGGCCGGTCCGGTGCCGGTCACCATGCGTGCGAGCGTCGCGTCGCGATCAATCAGCATGTGTTTCAGGGCCCCTGCCACGTGAAGCCCGAGAAGGGCCGCCAGCAGCCATCCCGATAACTCGTGCGTCCGGCGGAAGATCAGGG
>JAUIDM010000062.1 GCA_030428915.1 Alphaproteobacteria bacterium
GGTGGACGTCATCATCTCGCGCCTCGTCGACATCCTGCTCGGGTTTCCCTACCTGATCTTCGCGATCGGCCTGATGGCGATGATGGGACCGGGCCTCGTCAATATCATCCTCGCGCTTGCCTACAAGGAATGGGTCATTCCCTGTCGTGTCGTGCGGGGCGAGACGCTGGTGACGCGCGAGTTGGAATATGTCGAGGCTGCCCGCGCCCTCGGTGCCTCGCGCTGGCACATCATGCGCAAGGAGATCCTGCCGAATATCCTCTCGCCGGTGATCGTCGTCGCCACGATCCGCATGGCCCATGTTATCATCCTTGAGGCCTCGCTGTCGTTCCTTGGCCTCGGGGTGCAGCCGCCGACTGCCTCCTGGGGGTCGATGGTCGCCGATGGCCGCGCCTTCATCCTCGAAGCCTGGTGGGTGTCCACCTTCCCCGGCCTCGCGATCCTGCTGCTCGTGCTCGCCATCAACGTCGCCAGCCAGGGCCTGCGCGACGCCTTCGACCCGAGGTTCCACGAATGAACGCCCCACTTCTCTCAGTGAAGGACCTTCGCACGGTGTTCGACACCCGCGCGGGACGGGTCTGCGCCGTCGATGGCGTGAACGTCGAGGTGCGGCGCGGCGAATGCCTTGGGGTCGTGGGCGAAAGCGGCTCTGGCAAGAGCGTGACGTTC
This sequence comes from Alphaproteobacteria bacterium, assembly GCA_030428915.1. Lineage (GTDB taxonomy): Bacteria > Pseudomonadota > Alphaproteobacteria > Rhodobacterales > Rhodobacteraceae > Albidovulum. Next base: position 670 of record JAUIDM010000062.1, read on the forward strand.
TCCTCCGTCATGGGCCTCGTCCGGTCTCCCGGCCGGATCGACGGGGGCGAGATCACCTTCGACGGCCGCGATCTTCGCAAGCTCTCCGCCTCCGAGATGCGGGCGGTGCGGGGCCGCGACATCGCCATGACGATGCAGGACGCGCTGACCGCGCTGAACCCGGCGCTGACCGTGGGCGAACAGATCGCCGAGGTGTTGGAGGCGCACGACGAAACTCTGCCGACTGGGCGCGGTGCGCGGCAACGCGCGATCCGCGAGCGTTCGGTCGAGATGCTGTCGCTCGTCGGTATCCCCTCCGCCGCAAGCCGTCTCAGCCAGTACCCGCACGAATTCTCCGGCGGGATGCGGCAGCGTATCATGATCGCCATCGCGCTCGCCTGCCGGCCCAAGCTCCTGATCGCGGACGAGCCGACGACCGCGCTTGATGTCACCATCCAGGCGCAGGTGCTGGAACTGATCTCGGACATCCGCGCGAAGCTCGGGATGAGCGTCGTGCTCATTACTCATGATCTCGGCGTGGTCTCGGGGCATTGCGACCGCGTGATGGTCATGTATGCCGGACAGGTCGTGGAAGAGGGGCTGACGCGCGATGTGATCGGCAACCCGGCTCATCCCTACACCAAGGGTCTGCTCGGCTCGATCCCGCGGCTTGCGCTTCGCGGGCAGCCGATCAAGCCGATCGAGGGGCAGGTGCCGGACCTCATCGACCTGCCGCCACAATGCCGGTTCTTTTCGCGCTGCACGCTTCGCAAGGATGTCTGTAAATCGCTTGTCTCAATGCATGAAGCGGCACCGGGCCACCGGGCACGCTGCGTGCTGGTCGGAAAGGACAGCTGATGACCGACGCGCCGCTTCTTCAAGTCACCGGGCTGACCAAGCACTACACCGGCCATCGCGGACTTGGTCAGCGCATGGCGGGCGTGCCGCGGACCGTGGTGCGCGCCGTCAACGACGTGAGCCTCTCGGTTAGCCGCGGAGAGATCCTTGGCCTGATCGGCGAAAGCGGCTGCGGCAAGTCCACGCTCGGCCGCGCCATCCTCCGGCTGCATGAACCGACCTCGGGCAAGGTGTTCTTCGACGGGACCGACGTGACGGCGCTGGATGCCGATCGGCTGAAGGCGATGCGGCGGCGGATGCAGATCATCTTCCAGGACCCCTACGCCTCGCTCAACCCCCGCCGCACTGTGGCCGAGATCGTGGGCCTGCCGCTGCGCCTGCACGGGTTGGCGAAGACCGAAGACGAGCTGCGCGCCAAGGTCGCGGCAATGGTCGAGAAGGTGGGGCTCAAGTCCAACCAGCTCGACCGCTATCCGCACCAGTTCTCCGGCGGCCAGCGCCAGCGGATCGGCATTGCCCGCGCCCTCATCTCGAACCCCGAATTCATCGTTTGCGACGAACCCGTCTCGGCGCTCGACGTCTCGATCCAGGCGCAGATCATTGAGCTTTTGCAGGAGTTGAAGGCGGAGCTTGGGCTGACCTACCTATTCATCTCGCACGACATCGCGGTGATCGGTTATCTATCCGACCGCGTCGCCGTGATGTATCTGGGCGAGATCGTCGAGATGGGGCCGGTCGACGCGGTCCTGTCGCACCCGCGCCATCCCTATACCCAAAGCCTGATGTCTGCGGTGCCGGAGGTCGACGCGGTCGGCCACAAGACCCGCGTGCGGCTGAGCGGGGACCTGCCCTCGCCGCTGAACCCGCCCGCGGGCTGCAAGTTTCACACCCGCTGCCCGCTAGCCACCGACATCTGCCGAAACACGGCGCCCGTGACGGAAACGGTGGGAGTAGGCCATGTCGCCGCCTGCCACCGTCTGGCCGAGAACCTGTCGCTCCTCGAAGGCGCGAAGGCATGACCGCATTTCGACCCATGCCCGCCCAACCGCTGGTCCTGCGCGGGGATGCGCGGGCGCGCGGCGTGGGACAGGCATCCGATGCGCTCGCCGATCCGGCGCGCGTTCGCGACGCGACTATCGGCCGTGTCGAACAGGCCCGCGCCTCGGGTCTGATCGACGCCGCCGCGCGCGACTACCTCGCCCGGCAGCGCGAATTTCACCTGGCGCACGATCCCCACGGGATGGCGGAACTCGCGGGCATCGCCGACGGGTTCGGCCTGCCCGAGGATGACCTCTTCACCCATCTTCATCTCGGCACGCTCAATGATTTCAAATCCGGCGCCCGTCTGGACAGTGACGGATGCAGCGCCTGGGCGACGCCGGACGGACCTGATGGCCCGATCATGGTGAAAAATCGCGATTACTCCGGCCTACACAAGGGCATCCAGCGCGTCACGCTCCAGTCCGGCCCTGATGTGACGAGCGGGGCGATGCTGTGCGTCGGCTCCCTTGGTAGCCCCGCCGCCTATTCAAGCGGCATGAACGCGAAGGGCCTGATGCTCGCCGACACGCAGGTCGCGGTCCGCGCGCACCGCGTCGGCTGGCTGCGCTACTTCCTGATGACGCGCATCCTGGCAAGCTGTGGAACCGTGGACGACGCGCTGGGCCTGATTGCCGGCAAGCCTCATGCGGGCGGCGGAACGCTCATTCTGGCGGATGCGAGCGGTGATACGGCGGCCGTCGAGCTTTCTGCGGACGCCACAGGCATCCAGAAGGGCGGTATCGTGTGGCGCACCAACCACTATGTCCTTCCGGATCGCGCCGCCGACACGCTGCTGCCTGAAGGCGACCGGATCGCTGGCAATTCCAAGGAGCGCTTTGCCTATCTCGAACGGAGGTTGCCCGGTCTCACACACGATACCGCTAATGCCGCGCGCCTTATGCAGACCCACCGTGACACCGAACCCGGCGCCGCGCCGCTTTGTCAGCACGGCAAAACCGAAGCCAGCCAGACGCTTTCCACCTCGATTTATTCGTGTAGGCTCGGCGCGTTGGCATTCAGCCAAGGCAACCCCTGCGGCGGGGACTGGCAGACCTACCGGATGCCGTCCTGACCGAAGGGCGCCGAACCGGGACAGGACATGGCCGACTACAAGAACGAACTCGTCGGGAACCACCCAAGTACCGAAACCCTTCGCCGGCTCGTGGCGCGGGTTGCCAGGAGCCCCGCACAAACGGTTCTCATCTACGGCGAGACGGGAACCGGCAAGGGCCTCGTTGCACGGATGATCCACCGGGCATCCACTCGCGCGCAGAAGGAATTCGTAGACATCAACTGTGCCGCCATCCCGGCGAGCCTTCTGGAATCGGAACTTTTTGGTCATGAGCGCGGCGCCTTCACCGGGGCAGTCGAACGCAAGCTCGGCCTGATCGAGGCCGCGAACAACGGCACCGTGTTTCTGGACGAGATCCGCGAGATGGATCTCACGCTTCAGGCCAAACTCCTGAGCCTGCTCGATACCCGGCAGTTCCGGCGCGTCGGTGCGGTGAAGACCACCTCCGTCGACGTCCGTTTCATCGCGGCCACAAACAAGGTGCTGTTGTCCGAGGTAAAAGATGGCCGGTTTCGGGAGGACCTCTACTACCGCCTTCAGGTTGTGGCCATCAACCTGCCGACCCTGCGCGAGCGCGGCGAGGATGTCCTTAACCTCGCGCAGCACTTCATTGACCGCTACAACGCGTTCTACAAGCGGTCGATCCGGGGTCTTTCCGACGAAACCGCCGACATATTCCTGCGCTATGCCTGGCCCGGCAATGTCAGGGAGCTGGAGAACCTGCTGGAGCGGATATTCATCCTGGAAGATGACGACGTGATCCTGCCCCGGCATCTGCCGGACCGGATCATCCGTTCAGTCCGTGCGGGCGGCGGCCCCGCGCAAGAGGGTGATGCCGGACCGCCCGCAGAGGGGTTCCACGAGGCGACCGCGGATTTCCAACGCAAGCTTATTGCCCGCGCGATGATCGAGGCGGACGGAAACATCCAGCAGGCCGCAACGGCGTTGCGCATAAGCCGCCACGCATTGCGCCACCAGATGATGAAGCTCGGCCTCTGATCCGCGTGCGATGAATGCGCGCCGTGCGTGCGTTCAACGCCCCTGCTAGAAGCTGCCCAGTCCAACCAGACTAGTTTCATTTGTTTTCAGTGGTTTGCCTTGGCAACAAGTTCTGGCACGACTCTTGCATGTAATTGTGCAGCAATCGTTCCTGCGCGAGGTTCCCATGTCGTCCCTGAAGATCATTTGCCCGAACGGACATCTGGGCTTTGCTCCCCTGAAAACCGGCAGCTTTCATCTGGGCGTCGATGCGGGCCCCGATTTCATCGCGGCGGATTCGGGCAGCGACGACATCGGCCCCGTTCCGCTCGGCAACGACAGCTGCGCCAGTCCGAAAGCGTGGCAGGAGCACGATCTGGAGGAAATGCTTCTGGCTTCGCGCCGGATCGGCGTGCCGATGATGATCGGCTCGGCCGGTGACACGGGCACTGACAGCCGGGTCAATATGTACCTCGACATCATACGTCGGATCGCGGCCAAGCACGAACTGCCGCCCTTCAAGCTTGGCTGGTTCTATTCCGAGGTCGACAAGGACAAGGTCCGCGGGAAGATCCGGGGCGGCTCGCCGATCAAGGGCCTCGATGCACGCGAGGACCTGACCGAGGCGGAGCTTGACGCCACCGACCGCATCGTCGCGATGGCTGGCGTCCATCCTTTCGTCAAGCTGCTGGAGGAGGGCTGCGACGTCATCATCGGCGGCAGGTCTTCCGACAGCGCGATCTTCGCAGCGGCGGCCCTCTTCAAAGGCTACCCTGAACCGCAATCCTACTACCTCGGCAAGGTCCTGGAATGCGCCTCGTTCTGCGCAGAGCCCTATGGCGCCAAGGAAACCGTGCTGGGCGAGATTACCAAGGACGCGGTCGAAGTCACGGCCATGGCGCCGTTCCAGCGCTGCACCGTAGCCTCGGTCGCGGGTCATGCGATGTACGAACGCTCGAACCCGTTCCACGAATTCGTCGCCGGTGGGATGCTTGACATGACGAACTGCCACTACGTTCAGGCCAGCGACAGGACCACCCGGGTCACGGGGATGGATTTCGTCCCGGCCGAGGAATTCCGCGTCAAGCTGGAAGGCTCGGGCAAGGTCGGCGAACGCTATATCGGCATGGCTGGCATCCGCGATCCCTACACCATTGCCCATGTGGACGAGGTCATCGCCTGGGCCCGCGCGCAGGCCGAGGAGCGGTTCGGCAAGGACGGGTGGGAACTGCATTACAATATCTTCGGTCGCAATGGCGTCATGGGCGATCTTGAGCCCCTGAAGGACCAGCCGGGGCATGAACTTTGCGTCGTCGTCCAGGGCGTCGCGCCGACGAAGGAGATGGCCGAGGAACTGACGATGACCGGCACCCGCCAGTTGTTCTATGCCCGGCTGCCAGAGGTGAAGGGGACCGCGGGCGGCGTCTCGTTCGTTCTTGACGAAGTGCTGCATGCAAGTCCTGCATACCGCTGGACGGTCAACCACACGATGGCCGTGGATGATCCGCTTGAGCTATTTCCCACCCATACCGCCATGATCGGCTGAGGTTGCAATGAACACGCGCAAGAAGCTGGCCGAACTGGCCAAGACGATCCGCTCCAAGAATGCCGGGACGGACAAGATCACCTTCGACATCATCTTTCGCGAGAAAGCGACCTACGACATGGTCAAGCGCTCCGGCGCATTGACCCGCGACAGCGTCTGCGATGTCCTGAACGTCGACCCGGCGCGGCTGACCGACTTCGTTGAGTACGATCCGGCCTACGCGATCAAGTTCACGATCCTGCGCGACCGGCCCAGCGGAAGTGCAGGTGACGGAGACATATTCGGCGCGCAGCAATATGCGCCGTTCCTGGATGTCGAAGTCGATCTGTCGAGCTAGATCCGGTCGTGCCTGTGAGCCGCCTGCGCCAAGACACAGTGGGCGGTGCCGGACGTTTCTGTCCCCCATTTTCCTCTAAGAGAAGCACCCGTTTCTAACATTGGGCGAGGCACGGTTCAGTCTGCACTGCAATCCTTCGGTGCGGCAGACGGTCGAGGCGGTGTAAAAACGATGGGCATTCGCCAAGGTCAGCCCGAAACGGGGTCTGTCGTCGCTATACCGCGGGCTTACGTGCCGTAGATGCTGTATCGCGGAACGGAGCACGACGACACAAATCGTAGCTTGGATTTTCACGCAGCTTCGGCTTGTCCGGACCGTTGGCCCCGAAATCACTCTGCTACACTGCAGTCCGTCGAAGAGGTCATTCGTTGCAACCGCAAGAATCGCATAGGACTTGAGGAGCTGACGGTAATCCAGAGCCAAGCTACTCGTCTCGAGCGCCCAGAGAACTTGAATCCTCTCCCTTCGAGGGTCAGGTCTGTCGCCGATTGGAAGCGACGCTGCCACCTCGAGTACCAGGGCAAGAAATCGCGCATCGGCTGTTGTCGGCGGATTGACCGGGGCGGCGAGGGCGACCGAAGCCGGTGATCTTAGCGGTGCGCTTCGGCTCGATCGCGGCTCTTGTGCACGATCCCGTGGATCTCATTCAATTCGTCCGTTTCCAGAAGGCGTTGAATATTTGAGGACTGAACCCCGTCCTGGGTACCGTAGTAGAGGCTCCAGGCGCGCGCGCGAATGTCGTCCTCAAAGATAAGGAAGCCGATCGGATCGCCTCCGGCCGCGGTCAGGAAACATTTCACAAGCTCACCGCCGAAAGCCGCGACGGACTGTTTCATGACCTCGTCGAACTTTGTGGAATTATGGAGGATATGCTCGCGGGCCTTGGAAGACAGTTTCGCTTGGTAAAGATAAAACGGCATGGTCAAACTCCAGATCGAAGAAAAAAGCGCCCTGTCACCTCGAATAACCGGGCTGGGAATGGCGGAATGGTAGCACATCCTGGGGTTGCGCGACAGAATGATCCGCGCCTCTTGGGCTTATCCACCTCCTGTCGGAGAGGTCGGCCCATTCCGGACGTTAGTGACCGGCCCGACACAGCAGTCTCGTAGCACCGACCCGGCCATTCGTTCACCACGCAGAAATTCCAAGGAGCGAATTACGATACCGCGCATTCGGACACGTCGTTCGTAACGGGGGCGTATGACTGGCCCTTTCGATGTTCTTGTTCAAGTTGCGCAACTTCCGCCTTGAAATACAGATCCTTCGCCAATTCAAACTGGTATCTTGGCCACACTCCCGGGTGGGAGAGGGCGGACTCGGCGTTCAGGTCCGGGCCTTTTCGAAGGCTGTCCAAGCCTGAGAAAACTTGTTGAAATCGAAGTCGTGCTCACGTGCGGCGTTCAGGACGATCTTTTCTGTTTCAACAAGCTTGGCGATTGCACCCGCGATGTGTTTGATCAGATGGTCAGGAACGACGACGGCGACCGGCTGGCGGAGAACTGGATCTTCATCGATATGCTGCATTTCCTGAACATGCTGGGGTTCGACGTCCTACGGCGCATGAAGAAGCGCTGACGGCCGATGCCGTAAGATTTGGAGCCTGAATGTTGCGCTCGCAGCCTGCATATCGGGCATTCGTTGCGGGAGCAAAGCCAGAAAACCTGCCATGGCAAATCAAACCGACCTCTGTAGTTCTACGGATTTCAAAACCGCGCCGCGAGGTTATGCTGACCCAGACTTTACGATGCGCAAAAGGCATCGCTCGCACCGGGACCAGATACCTGCCAGAAAACAAGCGATCAGTCCGAGACTTCCTGCGCCACCCCATTGCCCGGGGGATCGCCTGGGTGCTCGTGTGCGGCCTCGCGCTTGGGGGCCTCGCAGGTTTCGAGCGCAGTGCGCGGCTGACCGAGCTGACGGCGGAGAGCGCGCGCCTGCAAGCGGTCGCCTCTCAACGCGTTGATCAGCATGATGCGCACCTGACAGCCCTCTCGGCCATCGCGGTGGCCGGGGCGGAGCAGCGTCCCGACCTCTTCCGGGAGGTTGCGGGCGCGATCATGCGCTTCTACCCCAGGGTCATCGGCATCTCACTCGTCCCACTCGACGGCGAGGACGGGGTGCTGGAGATCGGGGTCCGCGAGGCCGATCTGCGGGAGATCATCCGCGCGGCTGCCGGACGCTCCACCGGGGCCCCCGTGCTGGTGCGGCATCCGTCCGACCGCTCGGCCTATCTGATCGTCAAACGAAGCCCGAATTCCGAGGCCGCGCGCTACGGGCTCGCCCTCGTGATCGACGCGGCGGCGCTGCTGGACGGGGATTCCGCCTATTGGACGCGGGCCGAGGCAACGCGCTGGCTGGCCCTTCCCGACGGCACTCCGCTGGTCGGCGTGACGGAGGGCGGGCAAGCGCCGCAGTTCACGCGCGCTCTTTCAAGTGGCACGCAGCCGCTTGAGCTGAGGACCGGAATCCGCATGACGGTTTCGGATATCCTGCCTTTGGGCCAGGTGGCCCTTGTCCTGGCCGTGATCGCATTTGGCGCCATGGCGCTGCGCGTGATCGGTCGGCAACGCGCAAAGGTCCGCGCCGCGGAGGCGCGGGCCGAATTGAGCGGTCTCGAGACCCGTCTCAGCCATGCATCCCGGGTAAACGCGCTCGGCGAGATGGCAAGCGGCATGGCGCATGAACTGACCCAGCCTCTGACAGCGATCCTGGCACAGGCGCAGGCGGCCCGGCGCCTGGCCGCACGGGGCGACACGGACCGCGTCGCGGGGATTCTCGACGAGGTTGTCGGACAGACGCGGCGCGCAGGAGCCATCCTGGAGCGCCTGCGGACGTGGACGCAGCCGCGCAACCGTGAAGCAGAGTCGATCGATCTGAGAGAGTGCATTCGCGTGGCCGAAACCCTGCTCGCAGCACAAGCTGCGGAGCTTGGTGCCCGCCTCACCCTGACGCTGTCACCGACGCCTCTGACGGTGGAGGGCGATCGCGTGGAACTGGAGCAGGTTCTGTTCAACCTGATACGAAACGCGCTCGACGCGGTCGCCGAGAATACGGGGCCACGGGAGGTTGCCGTTGACGCGTCGCTCGACGGCGGGATGGCGGTGATCGACGTAAGCGACACCGGCCCCGGCATTCGGCCGGATGTGCGGGACCGGCTGTTCACACCTTTCGTCACGACCCGGGAAAATGGAACGGGCCTTGGCCTCGCACTGAGCCATCGCCTTGTCGAGCGGGCTGGCGGCGAGTTGACGGTGATCGAGGCCCGCGAGGGTGCGCGGTTCAAGATCAGCCTGCCGCTGGCCCGCACTGCGCGGGAGGCCGCAGAATGAGCGCGCCGGTCTATCTCGTCGACGACGATGCGGCTGTCCGGGATGCGCTCTCGCTGCTTCTATCGACGGTGGGCATCGACGTCCGTGCTTTTCCCGGCCCAGAGGATTTCCTGTCTGCGCTGCCGAAGCTGGTACCGGGATGTCTGATCCTCGATATCCGGATGCCGGCGATATCGGGGCTGAAGCTGCAGGAACGGCTGACCGCCAGTCGCGTGACCTGGCCTACCGTGGTGATTTCCGGCCATGGCGATATAGAAGCCTGCCGAAAGGCGTTCCGCAACGGTGCCATCGATTTCCTGTCGAAACCGGTGGATGAGCAAGACCTGATCGACGCCATTCAGAAAGGACAGGCCGCGCTTGAACGAGCGGCCAAAGCCGATGCTGAACGCCGGGAAACCATAGCTCTGCTGGCTGAGCTCACGCCGCGCGAACGGGAAGTGCTGTCGCTTGTCGCGCGCGGCTTCGCGACCCGCGACATCGCGGGCGCGTTGGACGTGTCGCCCCGGACCGTGGAAAGCCATCGCGCGGCCATCGGTGCCAAACTGGGCACGACCTCGCCCGCCGAGATGACACGACTATGGATTGAGGCCGAGAGTGCTCCGTAGTTCTACGGAGATGTCGGGCCAACCTACGAATGGGGCGGCGGCGGGCGATGGCGTAGGTATCTCGCTGTCACCAGCAAAGGAGAACCGACATGCTCAGAACAACCGCCCTTCTCGCCGCCCTCGCCGCGCCCGTGGCCATGCACGCGCAGGACTTGCCGACCAGCCCTTATTTGCCGCTCGCCATGGCGAGTGACGCCGCGAATGCAGCCCTCGAGGCCTGTGCCGCCGAAGGTCACAACGTCAGCGTTGCAATCGTTGCACGCGACGGCAATACCAAGGTGCTTCTGAAGGCCGACAATTCCGGCCCGCATACCGCGTCGAGCGCGACGGGCAAGGCCTTTACCTCGGCCGGTCTCGGTCGGGACACGGCAGGGCTTGCCGAATTCATCTCCACCAATACGGCAAACAACGGCCTGCGCGACATGGATGCGCGTCTCGTGATCCAGGCTGGTGGCCTGCCGATCCGGATCGGCGGTGCGCTCGTGGGCGGCATCGGCGTTGGCGGCGCACCGTCTGGTGCGATCGACGCGGATTGCGCCCGTGTCGGTCTCGACGCAATAGGTGCCGAGTAAACCAGACGGGGTCCGCGCATCGTGTGCGCGGCCCCTTCCCAGCGAACAGTCCCAAGAAAGGTAGACCCATGCGCAACCTTCCCCTGATTGCCATTCTCATCGGACTTGCCGGGCCGCTTTCTGCACAAACGGCTCCCTCGCCAAGTGAGGTCGCGGCCTATGATGGTTTGTTCCGCGCTGCGCATGAGGGCGATGTCGCCGAGATCAAGCGGCTGGTCGCGGAAGGCGCTGAAGTGGATGCCCGCGACGCGAAGGGCCGGACGCCGGCCCACGTGGCGGCATTCGCGTCCGAGGACAGGGCGCTGCGCGCTCTGGCCGAGGCCGGTGCCGATTTGAATGCGCTCGAACACCGGGCCTACGACGTCGTCACGATAGCAGCGGTGGCGGACGATCCCGAACTGATGTCGCTTGCGATCGAACTCGGCAACGATCCGGGCCTAGTAACCAGCCCATACCTTGGCACTGCGCTGATCGCGGCGGCCCATCTCGGCCATGCCGAGGTGGTGCGGTGTTTGATAGACGCCGGCGCACCGCTCGATCATATCAACAATCTGCACTGGACGGCCGTCATGGAAGCCGTCGTGCTCGGAAACGGTGGTCCGGATCATCAGGCAGTGCTTGATGCTCTTCTGTCCGCCGGGGCCGACCGATCGCTGGCCGACCGCGATGGGGTCACTCCGCTTGAGCATGCTGAGGCGCGTGGGTTTGCCGAGATGGTGGAACGACTTCGCAGAGAAAATTGACCTGCTCGCGTGGGTGGAATTGTCCCGAATTCCCAGAGGAATGTTGACGCAATGGACCACTCATGACCTTTGCCCGCTCTCACGATGCTGCACCGCAGCCCGCCGTCGCAGACGCTCGCCGAAGGTAAGCCACATCAGAACAGAGCGTACGCAGACAAATCGCTCAAAGCACAAACATACGGAATCATTGCTTAACTTCGCAAAAGAAGGGACTTCTTCGAACGCGACTAGAGGGGGATGAAATTCGGTTATCATTCCTTGGAAACGGTATGGGAAAACCTCGAGGCAAACGATGCCCTTGGTCCCATTCTCGATGCGGTTCTGGCGATGGCTGTCGCCGGCCGCGCCGTCCTGCTGGGCATCGGTCTCCATCGCGCCTACAAGCGTTACCGTATTAAAGGTGGCCTTGCCGGTGTCTGCACCCGAAGGAAGATTTCAGCGCTGCGCGCGGAAGGGCCGTTGCAAGGGGAGCTCACCTTTGCCGACGCTCTCGATTTGACCGAAACCGGCACCCCTGGTTCAAATGCTGCACGGCAGAGGTTGCTATACGTCGGTAAAGAAGCTGACCGCAAAGGTGCCTGCCCGTACCGTCTTACGGAACACGACCCCGGTCGAAATGTTCAATGCGGCCTACGTAAAGCCCTTTCGCTTCAGACCGGTACAAGCGTTTCCCCAAATCCCGGCAGTCATCAGGTTCAGAGTTCCGGCCAGAGAACGGACGTTGGGCCAAAAGTCGGCAAGCTGGTGCTCGGCCCGCTCGGCAAACGTCTTCGAAACGCAAAACAATCCGGTTGCTGCGGGATCGGGACAACGCTTTACAGGGGCAAGTGGCGGAGGGGATGGGTCTGATATCCATCCTTCTCCACCCAAAAACCCAATAATTGCTAGCCCACCGTGACGCCAAACAGCGCTCCGACCGCCGCTGTCGCAGCCATTGCGAGAGCGCCCCATAGCATGACCCTCGCAGCGCCCCGAACGACACCAGCGCCGCCGGCGGAGGCGCCCAGACCACCGAGAACCGCGAGACCGACGATCGTCGATGCCGCCACAAACAGCGCGATCAACGTTTCCGGCGCCAAAAGAACGACGATCAGCGGAACGACCGCACCCACGGCGAATGTGAGAGCTGAGACCAGCGCCGCCTGGATCGGGCGTGCCGTCACGGTCTCGGAGATGCCGAGTTCGTCGCGCGCGTGCGATCCGAGCGCGTCGCGTTCGGTCAGCTGGTGGGCCACCTTCTCCGCGATGTCGCGGTCGAGCCCCCGGTCAACATAGATCCGCGTCAATTCCTCCAGCTCGGCTTCGGGCGTTTCGGCGAGTTCACGGGTCTCGCGCGCAAGGTCGGCTTGCTCGGCGTCGGTCTGCGAGCTGACCGAGACGTATTCGCCTGCCGCCATGGACATCGCCCCTGCCACGAGCCCGGCCAGCCCCGCGATAAGGACCTCCGGCTTTCCGGATCCCGCTGCGGCGACGCCGACCACGAGGCTCGAAGTCGACACCAGTCCGTCGTTGGCGCCGAGCACGGCCGCCCGCAGCCAGCCGATGCGATGCACCATGTGAATTTCAGAATGCGAGAGGCGGCTCATGGCGTGGCTCCTTGCGCGATGTCGGCCTGCCCGGAGGAGACAGCCTTTGCAGTCGGATTTACGGGTTCACGGGGCGCAATGCGCAGCGCGCGCAGGGCGTTCAGGATCACGGCGACGTCGATGACTTCCTGCAAGAGCGCCCCCTGCACCGGGGTGAGATAACCGAAAGAGGCCGCGATCATGCCCATGACCGACAGACCGATCCCGGCGACGACGCTTTCGACAGCGATGCGGCGCGCGCCGCGCGCGATCTCGATTCCCGGCCCGAGCCGGTCGATACGGTCGACGAGCAGCACGACGTCCGCCGCCTCGGCCGAGGCCGCGGCGCCACGTGCGCCCATCGCGACACCCACGTCGGCCGCCGCGAGAGCGGGCGCGTCGTTGACCCCGTCGCCCACCATCATGACGGGCCCGTTTTTCCGCTCGCTCAGCACGAGCAGAACCTTCTGGTCAGGCGTCAGCCCGGCCCGCAGACCGTCGAGGCCAAGCCCCTCGGTCACGCGCTCGGCCACGTCGGCGCGGTCGCCGGTGGCGAGCAGGATCCGCGCGATCCCCTCGCGGCGCAGACCGTCGAGCATCGCGCCCGCGCCTTCGCGCAGCGGATCGGACATGACGAGGTGCCCTGCCATGTGCCCGTCGACGGCGACGGCGACGAGAACCGAGCCGGCGGCGATGGCCGAATGATCGCCCGGCCGCCGTCCGACGCGGGACGCGACGAAGGCATCCCCACCGACAATGACCTTCCGGCCTTCGACATGGCCCACGACGCCTTCGCCCGGGATCTCCGCCACATCTGAGGGGACGGGCAGCGTTAAGCCCCGCGTCTTTGCGGCGGCGACGATGGCCTGCGCGACTGGGTGCTTCGAGGCCTGGTCGAGCGCTGCGGCAAGGCGCAGGATATCGTCCTCGGCCATACCGTCGTGACTGTCGATCGACACGATCTGCGGTCGCCCGTCGGTCAGCGTGCCGGTCTTGTCGAGGATCAGCGTGCGGATACGCGCCATCGTCTCGAGCGGCCCCGCGCCCTTGATCAGCACACCGAAATGTGCCGCGCGCGATAGACCGGCGACCAGAGCCACAGGCACGGCCAGGATCAGCGGACAGGGCGTGGCGACGACGAGCACGGCGACGGCCCGGATCGGATCGCCGGTGAACCACCACGCCGCGAAGGCGATGCTGACCGTGACCGCCAGAAACCCCAGCGACCAGCGGTCAGCCAGCCGCGACATCGGCGCCTTCGAGGCCTGCGCCTCCTCGACCAGCCGGACGATCCCGGCATAGGTGCTGTCCCTGGCTTCTCTCGTCGCCGTCAGATCGAACGCCTCCCCTGCGTTTGTGGAGCCGCTCATGGCTTCGGCGCCGCGGGCGAGGCGCACCGGCAGGGACTCGCCTGTAAGCGCGGAGGTGTCGACGAAGGCCGTCTCCGAGGCCACCATGCCATCCACAGGCACCACGTCGCCCTGGCGGATCAGGAGACGGTCGTCGGGCGCGATGTCGTCGAGCGGGACTTCCTCCAGCCCGCCGTTGCGGTGCCGGGTCGCGGTCCGCGGCACGCGGGACAGCAGGTCATGCATCTCACGCCGGGCACGGCCCTCGGCGAAGGCCTCGAGGAATGTGCCGCCGGAATACATGACCGCGACGACCGCTGCGGCGAGCGTCTCGCCGAAGACGAGCGCCGCCGACATCGACAGCGCGGCGACGATATC
>JAUIDM010000063.1 GCA_030428915.1 Alphaproteobacteria bacterium
GGACCAGCTTGCGCTGGCGATGGATCAGAAATACGCCGCCGGGCTTGCCGAGGGCAGGGCGCGGGCAGCCGTTCTGTGGCAAGGGGCGGATTGGCAGGCGCTGGGCCTGAAGGCCGCGATCTTCGTCGCACGTCCGCGCGTGGCGATGTCATCCATCACCCGGCGGCTGGATCCGGGGCCGTCGATCGCAGCCGGCGTCCATCCGACCGTGATCATCGGAGATGGCGCCCGCATCGCGGGCGATGCAGCGATCGGGCCTTACACGGTGATCGGTGACGGGGTCGAGATCGGCCCCGATGCGCGCATTTCCGGTCAGGTCTCCATTGGTGAAGGCACCCGGATCGGAGCGCATGCGCTGATCCATCCCGGTGCCCGGATCGGTCGCAATGTAACGATCGGCGACCGCTTCATCTGCCAGCCCGGCGCGGTAATCGGCAGCGACGGGTTTTCCTATGTCACGCCGGAAAAGTCGGGCGCGGAGGAAGTGCGCAAGACGCTTGGCCAGCAATCCGAAATCCGCAAGCAGAAATGGCTGCGCATCCATACCCTGGGCGGAGTGGAGATCGGCGACGATGTCGAGATTGGGTCGAACTCTACAATCGATGCTGGCACGATCCGCGCCACCGTGATCGGAAACGGCACCAAAATCGACAACCTCGTCCATCTTGGTCACAACGTGGTGGTGGGCGAGGACTGCCTGCTCTGCGGCCAGACCGGCATCGCCGGATCGGTCAGGATCGGCGACCGGGTGATCCTTGGCGGGCAGACTGGTGTCGTTGACAACATCTTCATCGGCGACGATGTGATCTCGGGCGGCGGGACGAAAATTCTGTCCAATGCCCCGGCGGGCCGCGTCCTGCTGGGCTATCCCGGCATCAAAATGGAAACCCACATTCAGGCCTGGAAGAACATTCGCCGTCTGGATCGTCTCTTCGCCCAGGTGGCGGAGCTTCGAACTGCTTTGGCAGGCGGTATGCGGAAGAGCGGAAATGAGGCGGACAATGACGGCTGATATCCGCGGTCGCGTGATCGCGATCATCGCCGAACAGGCGGTTCTGGATGTGAATGAAGTCAAACCTGACATGCGTTTGGATGAACTGGGCATCGACAGCCTTGGCATGGTCGAGGCGATCTTTGCCATCGAAGAGAGCTTTGACATCTCTGTGCCCTTCAACGCCAACGAACCCGACAAGAGCGATTTCGACATGACGTCTGTCGCCTCGATAATCTCGGCGGTCGAAGGCCTGATTGAACAACAGAAATGAGGCGTGTCGCCATTACCGGCGCAGGCACGGTCAACGCGCTGGGCCATGACGTACCCACGACATTGGAGGCAATGCGCGAGGGCCGCTGCGGCATCGGCTCTCTCGACATCCGCGACGTGGAAAGGCTTCAGATCGGCATCGGCGCGCAGGTGCGGGGTTTCGAGCCAGAGGCGTATTTCGGCCGTCAGGACATCGCGCTTTTCGACCGCTTTACCCAGTTCACGATGATCGCCGCGCGGCAGGCCATCGCCCAGTCGGGTCTTGTCTTCGACGGCCAGCTTTCGACCCAGGCGGGCGTCATTCTGGGCACCGCCGGGGGCGGCGTGAACACCTGGGATGACAACTACAGGGCCGTCTACGAAGAGGGCAGGAACCGCGTCCACCCCTTCGTGGTGCCGAAACTGATGAACAATGCGGCCGCCAGCCATGTCAGCATGGAATGGAATCTGCAGGGCCCGGGATTCACGGTCGCGACCGCCTGCGCCTCGTCAAACCATGCGATGGGTCTGGCCTTTCAGATGGTCCGTTCGGGTATGGCGCGGGTTATGGTCACCGGCGGGGCCGAGGCCATGCTGTGTTTCGGCGGGATCAAGGCCTGGGAAGGGCTGCGCGTGATGTCAAAGGACGCCTGCCGCCCGTTCAGCGCCAACCGCAATGGCATGGTGCAAGGCGAGGGGGCCGGTGTTTTCGTGTTCGAAGATTGGGAGCACGCGGTGGCGCGCGGAGCGGACATACTGGCCGAGGTGGCCGGTTTTGCGATGAGCTCGGACGCAGTCGATATCGTCATGCCCAACCAGGCTGGGGCAGAGCGGGCGATAGCCGGTGCGCTCAGCGATGCCGGGCTATCACCTGCCGATGTGGGCTATGTCAACGCCCATGGCACGGGAACCGCCGCCAACGACAAGACCGAATGCGCCGCTGTTGCCCATGTCTTTGGCGCCGCTGCCGACAGGCTGATGATCTCTTCAACAAAATCCATGCATGGCCATGTGATCGGCGGGACCGGCGCGGTAGAACTTCTCGCGTGTATAATGGCGCTAAGAGACGGGGTGATCGCGCCGACAATCGGCTATGAGGAGCCCGACCCGGAATGCGCGCTGGATGTCGTGCCGAACACTGCGCGAGAGGTTGCAGTGCAGGCGGTTCTGTCGAACGCCTTCGCCTTTGGTGGCTTCAACGCAGTTATTGCGCTGAAAAGAGCCTGATGCATGAGAAAACGCCGCCCGTGATCGGGCGGCGTCTGATCAGAATTTCCAGCACGAACACCGCTGGGCGGATCATTCTGCTGCGGTGTTTTCCTTGCTGACCGCCTCGAAGCCCGCGGTGAATCCGCTCAAGGACAGGTTCACATCAACGGTGCGCGAAGGATCGGCAACCGGCACCACGGTCAGCGTTGCGACATTGCCCTTCTTGAACGCACTGAGGTCGTCTTCAGTCAGGCCCATGCGCGCGACACAGCCCACCTCGGCGCAGAAGGTGAAGTCGAAACGCTTCGTCTTCCCGTTGTCGATCGTGACGTTCAGCTTCTGGGTCAGAAGGGTTTCCAGGGGCACGATCACCGTGGCACCGGCGACGGCTTCACTGCCTTCAGGCAGAGCCAGGAGGGTGATCTCCATGATCGGATTGCCGGTCTCCTTGTCTTCCAGCAACTGGTAGAGCTGGCACGGTTCGGGGCCTTCGGCGACTTTCACGCAGCGCAACTGCCAGTCACCGAAGCTCTCCTTCACGTAAGGCTCATCTGCGGCCGGTTCCTGGGCTACGGCCGGGGAAACCGGCTGTTCGGTTGCGGTCTCGGTGGTTTCGCTGTTCTCGGCCGCCGGTTCGGTTCCGGTCGTGTCCGCCGCCTCCTGCGCCGAAAGCGGCGCGGCCAGACCGAGGGCCAGAAGGAGCGTCAGGGTTTTGGAGATTGCAGGCATTTTCAGTTCCGTTTTCCTCGGAGAAGTTCGGGGTGGGCTTATCACGCGTCTGCACCAGTGTCAGCGCACATTTGCGTTGAGGCGGCATTCCGCTCAGCGCGGGCCGGTTGACGCGGCGGCACGTTCCGGCGCACGGCTACAGACAAATAAAAAGGGCCCCGGTCGGGGCCCTTTTCATATATTTCGCTCCCTGTCGGACAGGCCGACTTAGTCATTGGCCCGAACGCTATTCAGTTCGCCCTCATGCGTCAACCGAAAAAATTACGCGATGCAGAAAATTGATTTTCCTTAGAAAAAAGACCGCGCCATGGTCGGCGCGGCCAGTCTGACAGGGAGGAAGTAATGTCCGGACAGGACCATCGCACGCCCGGACATATTCAACTCTGGCATGACCGGGTTAAGATTGTATTGTTGCGCAGACACAGAGTTGCTGGACGGGGGATATCGTGCTGACGGATGGCGGAGTATTCGTGGGTGGTGGTGGTGAAGCCTATGGCACGCCGCAGGAACTTTTGTTGAAATATGGAAACCGTCACGGGCTGATTGCGGGGGCGACCGGAACAGGCAAGACCGTGACCTTGCAGATTCTGGCCGAAAGCTTTTCCGCCGCTGGCGTCCCTGTCTTCCTCTCTGACGTGAAAAGCGATCTTGCCGGTCTTGCGGTATCCGGATCGGACAAGGCGAAGTTGCATGACGCCTTCATGAAACGCTGCGTCACGATCGGTTATGACCTGCAATATCAGGCATTTCCGGTCACCTTCTGGGACCTTTTTGGCGAATCCGGCCATCCGATTCGCACCACGGTGACCGAGATGGGACCGCTTTTGCTGTCGCGTCTCATGGACCTCTCCGACGCGCAGGAGGGGGTTCTGAACATCGCCTTCCGGCTGGCGGACGAGGAAGGCCTGCCGCTTCTCGATCTGAAGGACTTGCAGGCGATGCTGGTCTGGATCGGCGAAAACGCATCCGAGATCGGGTTGCGTTATGGCAATATCGCGCCGTCGACGGTGGGGGCGATCCAGCGGCAGCTTCTGGTTCTGGAAAACCAGGGCGGCACGCGGCTTTTCGGCGAACCGGCGCTGGAGCTTGCCGACATGATGCGGACGACGACGGACGGGAGGGGGCAGATCAACATTCTTGCCGCCGACAAGCTGATGGCCTCACCCCGGCTTTACGCCACCTTCCTTCTCTGGCTTCTGTCGGAACTTTTCGAGGAACTGCCCGAGGTGGGCGATCCCGACAAGCCGAAATTCGTCTTCTTCTTCGACGAGGCGCATCTGCTGTTCGATGACGCACCCAAGGCGCTGATCGACAAGGTGGAGCAGGTGGCGCGGCTGATCCGGTCCAAGGGGGTGGGGATCTACTTCATCACCCAGAACCCCGACGACGTGCCCGACGACATCCTCGGCCAGCTTGGCAACCGCATCCAGCACGCTTTGCGCGTTTTCACCGCCAAGGATCAGAAGGCTTTGGCGCGGGCGGCGCAGAACTATCGTCCGAACCCGAGGTTCGAGACGGAAACGGCGATCAAGGAGGTCGGCACGGGTGAGGCCGTGACCTCGTTCCTTCAGGCCAAGGGCGTGCCGGGCGTGGTGGAACGCACTCTGGTCCGTCCGCCCTCAAGCCAGCTTGGCCCGATCACGGCCGAAGAACGGCGCGCGGTCATCGCCGCCTCCAATCTCGGGATCAAATACGACAAGACAGTGGATCGCGATTCCGCCTTCGAACGGCTTCAGGCCCGCGCAGCCGATGCCGCCGAGGCGGCTGCGCGCGCCGAGGAGGAGGAAGAGCGTCTGAAGGCGGAACTGCGCCGCGAACGTGAGGCGCGCCGCTATGAGAACAGCAGCACCGGACGCTCGTCGTCGCGGCGTCGCTCCTCGCGCTCGGACAGCCTTGCCACCGCTTTCGGCAAGAGCCTTGTCCGCCAGCTCGGCACAAAGTCCGGACAGGCGCTCGTGCGCGGCATCCTCGGATCGCTCTTCAAGTCGCGGTAGGGGCGGGCGTGATCAGAGCCCCAGCTTTTTCGCCACCAACTCGTTGACGGCCGCGGGATTGGCCTTGCCGCCGGTGGCCTTCAACACCTGACCGACGAACCAGCCTGCAAGTTTCGGATTGGCCTTGGCCTTCTCAACCTGCGCCGGATTCGCGGCGATCACCTCATCCACGGCGGCCTCGATGGCGCCTGTATCGGTGACCTGCTTCATGCCGTGCTTCGCGGCCACTTCGGCCGGGTCGCCACCTTCGGTCCACAGAAGCTCGAAGAGATCCTTGGCCATCTTGCCGGAAATCTCGCCCTTGGCGATGAGGTCCAGGACCCCTCCAAGCTGAGCCGCCGAGATCGGGCTGTCGCTGATCGAATGGCCTTCCTTGTTCAGGCGTCCGAACAGCTCGTTGATCACCCAGTTGGCCGCCTGCTTGCCGTCGCGGCCTTTCGCCACTTCCTCAAAGAAGGCGGCATTCTCTACCTCGGCGGTCAAAACGTTGGCGTCATATTCGGTCATGCCGTAGTCGTTCACGAACCGCGCCTTCTTGGCGTCGGGAAGTTCGGGCATGGAGGCGGCGATGTCATCGACCCAGGCCTGCTCGATTTGCAGCGGCAGCAGGTCGGGGCAGGGGAAGTAGCGGTAGTCATGCGCCTCTTCCTTCGACCGCATCGACCGGGTTTCGCCCTTGTCGGGATCATAGAGGCGGGTTTCCTGTACGACCTTGCCGCCATCCTCGATGATCGCGATCTGTCGGCGCGCTTCATATTCAATGGCTTGCTGAATGAAGCGCATGGAGTTCATGTTCTTGATCTCGCAGCGCGTGCCGAGATGGCTGAAATCCTGCGTTGCCTGATATTTCTCATAGTCGCCCGGCCGACAGACCGAGACGTTGACGTCGGCGCGCAGGTTGCCGTTCTGCATGTTGCCGTCGCAGGTGCCGAGGTAGCGCATGATCTGGCGCAGCTTGCCGACATAGGCCGCCGCCTCTTCCGGCCCGCGGATATCGGGGCGCGAGACGATTTCCATCAGCGCGACGCCGGTGCGGTTCAGATCGACGAAGGACATGGTGGGGTCGAGATCATGGATCGACTTGCCCGCATCCTGCTCCATATGGATGCGCTCGATCCGCACCCGGCGGGCGATGCCGGGGGCCATGTCGACGATCACTTCGCCTTCGCCCACGATCGGGTGGTAAAGCTGGCTGATCTGATAGCCCTGCGGCAGATCGGGGTAAAAATAGTTCTTGCGGTCGAAGGCCGAGACAAGGTTGATCTTGGCCTTCAATCCCAGCCCGGTCTTGACCGCCTGCGCCACGCAGAACTCGTTGATCACGGGCAGCATGCCTGGCATGGCCGCATCGACGAAGGAGACGTTGGAATTCGGCTCCATCCCGAACTCGGTCGAGGCGCCGGAGAAGAGCTTTGCGTTCGAGGCGACCTGGGCATGAACCTCAAGCCCGATCACGAGTTCCCAGTCTTCCCTGGCGCCGGAAATCACCTTGGGTTTCGGGGCTTCATAGGTCAGGTCGAGCATGGGGCGGTCCTTCGGCTGTCCGGCCGCTTTCTAAGCGAGCGGCGCGGGCGAGACAAGCAGCGCTGTCGCAAGACGCTTACGCGAGTTGCCCTTCACGCTCCGGCGAGCGGTTAGCTCAGCTTGAAAGCCCGCGCTATCTCGATCAGAGCGTCGCGCTGGCGGTCGGATACGGCGCCGTCGCGGCTGGCTTGCGCCACATCATTCAGAACCGCCATCAGCGGCGAGAAGCTTCCCGCACGGTCAAGCTTTGCCAGACGGCGTGACAGCCGAGTGATCGCCGGTTCTGGCCCATTCGATTCGTTGACCAGCCAGCGACCGAGAATCAGCGTTTCTTCCGCGTCATTCAGGCTTTGGCCGGTATGTGCCTGAAGCGATTTCAGCAGAGCATTCTGCTGTTCGGCAGTGGGCAGCCCGCCGAGTTCAAGAAAGGCAATGCCAAGTGCACCGATGGCCACTGTCGGCTCCTCCAGCGATTCAACGGGATGGGTATTTAACTTGCGCCGGAACCCCAGGCGCCGGGCCGCGGCCATGACATCCTGTGCGGCACCCGCTATTTCATGGGTCATTTCCGCTGCATTTCGCATGCGCATGATCCAGATGAAGGCAACCGTGATCGCGCCGAGAAGGCCAAGGATGACGGGCATGAAAACCTCCTGATCTGAAATCCGCGGCGGATGCCCGGCAACACTGACCCGGCAAAGCGGCGAAATTCAGGCAAGGTTCCGCCGATGGCGTTCAAGCCATATTGCGCGGCGTAGCCATTTGCCGGACTGTCCCGGCGGCCGGCGCGCAAGTCCGGTGCAATCGGCTGATGTCCCCATGCCTATTCGCTCCGTCCGGCCCCTGGCCTTTGCCGTTCTGCTTCTGCCCCTTGGTTGCATGACATCCGAGACGCCTGATGTAGCGCAGCAAGCCTTCGTGCCGGCGATGCGCTGGGATCACCGCCCCGAGGCCGAGGACTGGACAGCCGCGACGCTGGCCGCCCTGAGGGCAGACGGAGCGGTGCTTGCCTCCACAGTGCCGGTCGATATCGATGAATTCTGCCCGAACTATTCCGAAGCCAGCATGCCAGAGCGGCGCGCCTTCTGGGCGGGGCTCTTTTCGGCTTTGGCCAAGCATGAAAGTACCTGGAACCCGACGGCCAAGGGCGGCGGCGGGCGCTGGATCGGCCTGATGCAGATCGCACCAGGGACCGCACGGGCCTATGGCTGCGAAGAACAGGATACCGCCGGCCTCACCAATGGAAGTGCCAATCTGGCCTGCGCAGTCCGGATTGCCGCCCATCAGGTCGGGCGTGACGGTGCGATCGTCAGTGACGGTTCAGGCGGCTGGCGCGGGATCGCCCGCGACTGGGCGCCGATGCGGGCCGAGCGCAAGCGCGAGGATATCGCGGCCTGGACCCGCGCGCAGGATTATTGCGGCTGATACCGGTCAGGCGCTGATCGGGACGCCGCGCCGCCCAAATTCCCGAATGAGCCGGGTCGGATCGACTGTCTCGACTCCGGGAAGGGAAATCGAGTTTCCATCCCGAAGCGAAACCACGCAGACGGTTTCTCCCGACGGATTCTGCCCGATGCTGACGCCCGAGAGGTCGTCGAAAGCCACGCTGTGCCGCCGCATGCCCGTGAACCATGTCAGCCGTTCGACACCCAGGCGAACGCCTTGCGTCGGACGCATGACCAGCCTGAAGATCACCAGCGCGACGTAAATCGCCGCAAGCGCGGGGACGATCGGGTTCACATCGGCGACAAGGCCGATGTAAAGCGCGACCACACCAACTGCGAGTGCAAGATAGGCCCGGCCGCGTCGCGCCTGACCACGCCATTCAAATGTTCCAGCAAGTACCATATCAATAAAATCCAGCCACCACTTCACTCAGAATAACGCCTGACCGGGCCCCAGGGACAATCGGTCAGTCGTGCTCCCCCCGTTGAAGATAGTATTGGAAACAATTGATGGCCGACAAGAGGTTTTACGCGCAGTGACTGCGACAGTGGGCTGTCGGATGCAACTGAAATTCGGCCATCCCGGCGAATCGGCCTAGCGGCCGCCGCTGACGTCGATCGTCGTTCCGGTAATATAGGAAGCGTCGTCAGAGAGCAGCCACAGAATGGTGCGGGCGATCTCGTAGGGTTGGCCCGGTCGGCCCATCGGGATCCTGTCGGCCAGATTGCGGGCACGATCGGGCTGGCCGCCCTTGGCATGAATGCCGGTTTCCACGATGCCAGGGCGGATGGCAACGACCCGGATCCCCTCGGTCGCGACCTCTTCGGCCAGCCCCTTGGTCAGTGCGTCAAGCCCCGCCTTGGCTGAAGCATAGTCGACATATTGTCCGGCCGCCCCCAGACGCGCGGCAACAGACGAGACGTTGACTATAACCCCGCCATCGCCGCCATGGCGCGTCGACATCCGCTTGGCAGCGAGCCCGGCGAGCAGGAAGGGCGTTGTCAGATTGACCGCGAACATGCGTGTGATGCGTTCGGGTGTCATTTCTTCGACCCGGCGGGCCGCATCGACGATCCCGGCATTGTTGATCAGCGCGTCGAGCCGGATGAAGCGCTCTGAATAAGAGTGCATCAGGCGCTGCGCGTTCAGCGGGTCAGATAGGTCAGCCTGAATGATCGCTGCCTGTCCTCCAGCTTCGGTAACCGCCCTCGCGGTCGTTTCCGCGCCAGCAAGGTTTCGGTGATAATGCACCGCAACGTCCCATCCCGCCCGGGCCAACTGACGGGCGCATTCCTGGCCGATCCCGTCCGAGGCCCCGGTGATGAGCGCTGCCTTACGCATCGGCCGCAAGAATCCGCGTCACCATCTCGAACGTGTCGCGCGAAAGGTCCGGTGCGGCTGCAATGCGTTCAAGTTCGGCCCGGATCAGTGACTTGCGGTCGCCGTCATAGCGGGTCCAGGTCTCGAAGGCCGTAGACATCCGGGCCGTGGTCTGGGGATTGACCGCGTCAAGCTGCAAGAGCCAGTCGGCGTAGAAGCGGTAGGCCGCCCCAGAGATATGGTGAAACCCGGCATGGTTTGCCCCCAGTGCGCCCAGAAGCGCGCGGAACCGGTTGGGGTTCTTCCATTCGAAATCGGGATGCTGTGAAAGCCGTTCGGCGATCTGGGCGGCCACGTCCGGTTCGGCATGAGCGACCTGCACCGCGAACCATTTGTCGATGACCAGGCGGTTTTCGCTCCAGCGGTCGTAGAAGGCCGCAATTTCACGCGCGCCGCGCCCACCATCGATGAGGCAGGCCAGCGCCCCGTAGCTTTCGGTCATGTTATCGGCGCTGGCAAAGAGCGAGGCGGCGCGTGTGCCGTTGTCGTTCTTGTTGAGAAGCCCGAGGCAGGCAAGCCGCAACGCCCGCCGCCCAGCCGATGCCGCATCGGGCGAGAAGGAGCCCTCGGTCGCCATCGCCTCGTAGATTTCGGTCAGCGGTTTTTGCAGTTGTCGGGAGACAAGCTTGGCAAGGGCGGTGCGTTCGGCCGCAATGCGCTCAGGATCAGGCGTGCGGCCCTCATCGTATAGCGTCTGCGCAAGATCGTCTTCGGACGGAAGGCGCAGGCAGAGTGCGCGGAAAGCCGGATCAAGGCTTTCGTCTACCAGCACCCGGCCCAGAGCATCGGCATAGTCGTCAGACGGCGCTTCTTCGTCTGAGATCAGCCGGATCAGCACGTCCTTTGCAAGCGCGCGGCCTGCTTCCCATTTGTTGAACGGGTCGGTGTCGTGCGACAGAAGGAAGGCGCGTTCCTTCGCGCTGACCTTGCGATCAAGCACGACCGGTGCGGAAAAACCGCGCAGGATGGATGGGATCGGGCGGGCGGCCAGATCATCGAAACGGAAGCTCTGCGTGGCTTCGGTCATCTCCAGAACCGTTGTCGGAACGACCTCGTCACCATTGGGGTTGAGCAGGCCGACCGCAATAGGGATCACGCGGGGCGGCTTCTTGTCCTGCCCGGGCGTCGGCTGCGTCTTCTGGATGAATGTCAGCGTATACGTGCCGTCCGACCATGCCTCGGACATGGTCAGGCGCGGCGTTCCCGCATCGGTGTACCAGCGCTTGAACTGTGTCAGGTCGCGGCCCGTTGCATCCTCGAACACCTTCAGCCAGTCTTCAATCGTCGCGGCATCGCCGTCATGGCGGTCGAAATAGAGGTCGAGCGCTTTTTTGTAGCCGTCATCGCCGACCAACCGCTTCAGCATCCTGATTACCTCGGCGCCCTTTTCATAGACCGTCGCGGTGTAGAAATTGTTGATCTCGATATAGCTGTCAGGCCGAACGGGATGGGCGAGAGGACCCATATCCTCGCGAAACTGGCGTGCGCGCAGCGTCAATACGTCCTCGATCCGCTTCACGGGTTCCGACCGCATGTCCGAGGTGAACTGCTGGTCGCGGAACACGGTCAGCCCTTCTTTCAGGCAGAGCTGGAACCAGTCGCGGCAGGTGATGCGGTTGCCGGTCCAGTTGTGAAAGTATTCGTGCGCGATCACCCCCTCGATCCGCTCGAAATCAAGATCGGTCGCCGTTTCAGGGCTGGCGAGCACGAGCTTGGAGTTGAAGATGTTCAGCCCCTTGTTCTCCATCGCGCCCATGTTGAAATCGTCGACCGCAACGATGTTGAAGACATCTAGATCGTATTCGCGGCCATAGACCTCCTCGTCCCATTTCATGGAGCGGATAAGACTGTCCATCGCGTAGGAACAGCGGTCCTGATCGCCGTCGCGAACCCAGATGTTGAGCGCGACGTTTCGGCCCGAGAGCGTGGTGAAGCTGTCCGAGACGGGTTTCAGATCGCCCGCAACCAACGCAAAGAGATAGGCGGGTTTCGGCCAGGGATCGTCCCATTCCGCCCAGCCGGGGCCCGAACCAGCCGGGTTGCCGTTCGACAGCAGAACCGGCATGTCGCTCTCGATCCTGACCCTGAAGGGCGCCATCACGTCGGGTCGGTCAGGGTAGAAGGTTATGCGGCGGAAGCCTTCGGCCTCGCATTGCGTGCAATACATGCCGCCCGACATGTAAAGCCCCTCCAGCGCAGTATTGTCCTTTGGCGCGAGTTCCACCTCCGCCTCCCAGGTGAAAGCGCCTTCGGGCAGTTCATCGATTGACACGGTCAGGCCGGTTTCGTCCTGAACCGGCTTCACTTTCTTGCCATCCACCTTTGCGGAGATCAGCTTCAGATGCTCTCCGTCCAGCCGCAGGTCGTGCTTTCCCGGACGTTCGGGATTGGGCGCGAAGCCGATCCGGGTGACGACACGGGTGGCGCCGGGGTCAAGGCGGAAGGTCAGCGCGACGTCCGAGATGGTGAACGGGTAGGGTGCGTAATCGGCAAGCAGCGTCGGCTGCGGGGCGGCGTCTTTCATCGGGCACTCCGGATGGTCTTGGTGCGGACGTTAGGCGCATCCTCCCCGCACCGCAACCAGCCGGATGTCAGCCCGCCCCGACATGGGCGGCAAGTTTCCCGAGAGTCTGCAACCCGAGTTCCACCGCACCAAAACCTTTCGCGGTCTCGCATTCCTCAACCGTCGCGAAGGCCATTGACAGCGTGACCCGCGTGCGGCCGTCCAGATCCTCGAACCGGACCGAGGCGTCGGCATGTTTCGGCCCGTTCTCCCCCCAGAGCAGCACATAATCGATCTGCTCCATCAACCGGTGGCGGATGCCCTTGTGATGGTTGGGGTAGATCGTGCCGTCGGGGCCGATCATGTCAAAGACCCATTCGCCGCCGTCACGCAGGTCGATATGTTTCGTACGGCAGGAAAAACCGTCAGGTCCCCACCACGCAGGCAGCGCCTGCGGGTCCGTCCAGGCGTCCCAGACGGCAGCGATCGGGGCGTCGATGATCCGTTCGATCACCATTGTGCGATCGGATTTGGTGCTCATTTTATCAGCTTCCGTGCATATTCCTCCAACTGATCGACGACCGTTCCCCAGCCGCCGTAAAACCCCATCTCCTCATGTGTCTTGCGGCTCTCCGAGGTGCGGTGGCGGGCGATGGCGGTATAGGTGGTGCCACCGTCCGGCGCATCCGAAAGAAGCAGGATCGCGGTCATGAACGGATCGGGCGCGGGTTTCCAGCCTTCGGTATAGGCGTCTGTAAAGACAAGTTTTTCTTCGGGGACGAGTTCAAGGAAGACGCCGTGATTGTCCATTTCGTTGCCGTCGACCTCGAAAGTCGTGTTGAATCGGCCGCCAACCCGAAGGTTGATGTCGCAAGCCGTGACTTTGTGGGGGCTCGGGACGAAAAAGTGCGGTATATGTTCCGGCGAGGTCCAGCATTCCCAGACAAGTCCTCGTGGGACGGCCAGTGTTCGGGTGAAGCTGAGATCAGTTTCCGGATCGAGTTTCATTTGCGCGTTCCTTCATCAGGCGGGTTACGTAGTCGTCGAGACGGTCCAGACGCCCTTCCCAGATCGCCCGCTGTTCATCCATCCATGAGCGCACGGGCGTGAAGGCGCCGGGCACCAGTTCAACGGTGCGAATGCGTCCTTTCTTTTCGCTCGCGACAAGGCCGCTGTCCTCAAGCCGCCGGACATGTGCCAAGAGCGATGGCAGGGCCATGTCAAACGGTGCGGCAAGCTCGCTGATCGTGGCGGGGCCGCGCGCCAACCGTTCGAGTATGGCCCGGCGGGTCGGATCGCCAAGCGCCTGAAACAGAAGGTCCAGTTGGCCGGGGGCAAGGTTCATCGTCGTCCTTATACTTAGGATGGTTCCTAACTATTCCGTGACGAGATGAGTCGCAACCAAAAACTTAGCCTATTGACTAACTTTTGGCGGGTGCGTCGGAGCACTGTGATTGTGTTGCCGCCCGCAAGGGGCTGCGATAGGAGATGATACGATGGCATGCGGCGGCATACGAAATTGGGTAGGACACAGATGACGCGGGTTGAACGCAACGGATTGAGGGTGGCGGCGGAACTGGCTGCCTTTGTCGATGACAAGGCGCTCCCCGGAACGGGAATAGGGGCCGACCGTTTCTGGGAAGGCTTTGCAAGTCTGATTGCGGACCTCACCCCGAAGAACCGTGCGCTTCTGGCGCGGCGCGAGGAATTGCAGGCGCAGATCGACCAGTGGCATCGCGACAGGGCCGGCCAGCCGCATGATCACGACGGCTACAAGGCATTCCTCGCCGAGATCGGTTATCTTCTGCCCGAGGGAGGGGAGTTTCAGATAGAAACCGCGAATACCGATCCCGAGATCGCGACGGTGCCCGGCCCGCAGCTTGTGGTGCCGATCACCAACGCGCGTTATGTGCTGAACGCCGCCAATGCCCGTTGGGGCAGCCTGTACGATTGCCTCTACGGCACTGACGCGATGGGGTCGCTGCCGCCGAAAGGCGGCTATGAGCGCGGTCGCGGCGCGCGGGTCGTTGCGCGGTCGCGGGTCTTTCTGGATGAGGCTTTCCCGATCGAAGGCGCGAGCCATGCCGATGTGCGGCGCTATTATGTCAAGGATGGTGTCCTCCTGATCGACGACATGCCGCTGGTCAGCCCCGAAAAGTTTGCGGGTTATCGCGGCAATCCCCGCGCGCCAGAGGCGGTGCTCTTGCGCAACAACGGACTGCATGTCGAACTGGTGTTCGACCGTGCCCATTTCATCGGCGCCCGCGATCAGGCTTGTCTGGCCGATGTGCGGATGGAAAGCGCCATCTCGGCTATCATGGATTGCGAGGATTCGGTTGCCTGTGTGGACGCCGAGGACAAGGTCGTCGCCTACTCCAACTGGCTCGGCCTGATGAGGGGCGACCTTGAAGACAGGTTCGAAAAGGGCGGTCGGAAGGTAACGCGCAGGCTAAATCCTGACCATGTCTGGACCGGGCCCGACGGGTCAGAGTTTGCCGTGAAGGGCCGCGCGCTGATGCTGGTCCGCAATGTCGGCCATCTGATGACCAATCCCGCCATTCTTGACGCCGAGGGCAATGAGGTCTTCGAAGGGCTGATGGACGCGATGATCACTGTGGTGATTGCGATGCACGACCTGAAGAAGACAGCCGGCGCGCGCAATTCGGTCACGGGCTCGGTCTATGTGGTGAAGCCGAAGATGCATGGGCCCGAGGAAGTGGCCTTCGCAGATGAGATATTTTCCAGGGTCGAGGCCGCATTGGGCCTGCCCCGATACACCGTCAAGATCGGCATCATGGACGAAGAACGCCGGACCTCGGTCAACCTCAAGGAATGTATCCGCGCGGCCAAGCACCGGGTTGCTTTCATCAATACCGGCTTCCTCGACCGGACGGGGGAC
>JAUIDM010000064.1 GCA_030428915.1 Alphaproteobacteria bacterium
ATGAACCGCCGATCGTGATTATCGGCTTCAGTGCGCGCCCTGACGGCAGCGAGAAGGATACGATCAGCAACATCAGGCGGACCGGCCATTTCTGCGTGAACATGGTCGACATGGCCCTGGCCGACCAGATGATCTTGTGCGGCGTCAACTTCGCCGCCGATGTCGACGAGCTCGACTTTGCGGGGCTTGCCGCCGCGAAGTGCACGCAGATCGACGCATCGCGTCTGGCCGACACCCCGTGCGCGATGGAATGTCGGATCGAACGGATCATCGACTATCCCGGCCGCGCCATCGTCATGGGCGAAGTGCTGGAGATGCATGTGCGCGACGACTGTCTCGACGCAGCCGGTCGATACGTCAACCCAGATGTCTACAAGCCCATCGCCCGCCTGCACGCAGACAACTACATCGTGAGCGACCGACAATTTGTCCTCAAGAAACCTGCGGAGCTGGAAGCCAGGGAAGTGGCGCAGGCACCCCGCAAAGCGGCTGAGGTCTGATAAGATGCAACTTCATATCGTGAACCCCAATTCCAGCACGGGCATGACCGAACAGATCCGCAGGGTGGCCGCACGCGTTGCCGCGCCGGGGACGACGCTGGACGTAACCTGCGGCGCTTCGGCCCCGCGTTCCATCGAGGGTTACACCGACGAAGCTCTCGCCGTGCCCGCGATGCTTGCCGAAATCCGCGCGGCGGAGTTGCGCGGAGCTGACGCCCATGTGGTCGCATGTTTCGATGATCCCGGCATCGACGCGGCCCGAGAAATCGCGAACGGGCCGGTCATCGGCATCTGCGAGGCAGCGATCAAGACCGCACTGATGCTCAGTAGCCGCTTCTCGGTAATCACCACGCTGCCACGATCAATCCCGATCATAGAAGACCTCGCCGATGTATACGGCGCTGATCGCAAGTGCAGGCGGGTGCGCGCGATCGACCTTCCCGTGTTGGCATTGGAGACAAACCTTGCTGAGGCAGCGCGACTGCTTGCGGCGGAGGTAAACATCGCACGGAGGGAAGACCAGGCGGAAGCAATCGTGCTGGGTTGCGCCGGAATGGCGGATCTGTGCCAGAGGCTGACTTCTGAAACCGGAGTTCTGGTGATCGACGGTGTTACCACTGCGGTGAAATTCGCCGAGGCAATTGTCGGTACTGGGTACAAGACTTCAAAACTCGGTGCATATGCCGCTCCCCTTGAAAAGGCGGGCGGATTTGCTCAGGAGGTGGCATGAACGAACTTCTGATCCAGAATGTTCGCCCCGCTGGTCAGGAGGTTGCCGACATCCTGATCCGTGAGGGGCGTATCGCGGCAATCAAGGCGGGGTTGGATGCGCCCGGCGTCCCGACAGAGGATGGCGGCGGCGCGATCGCCATTCCCGGCCTTGTCGAGGCGCATACCCACATCGACAAGACTGTGATGGGAATGGGCTGGTACCCGAATGCCGTGGGCACCGCGCTCAAGGCCATGATCGACAACGAACGCCGCGCGAGGACGGAACTCGGCCTTGATCCGCACCGTCAGTCGATGCGCCACGCGCTGGCCCTGATCGGCGCCGGCACCTCCCATATCCGGACCCATGTCGACATCGACACCGATCACGGCCTGTCGATTGTCGAGGGCGTCTTCGCAACGCGCGAGGCGCTGAAGGACGAGATCGACATCGAAATCGTCGCCTTCCCGCAATCCGGCCTGCTGGCCCGGCCCGGCACTACCGAACTGATCGACGCCGCGCTCGCGGCCGGCGCCGACCTTGTCGGCGGACTCGATCCCTGCGGTATGGACCGCGACCCGAAGGGGCATCTCGACACTGTCTTCGCGCTGGCCGAGAAACACGGCAAGGGTATCGACATCCACCTGCACGAAATCGGCGATCTGGGCGCCTTCTCGCTCGAGATGATCTTCGAGCGAGTGCGCGCGCACGGCATGCAGGGCAATGTTGCCGTCAGCCACGCCTTCTGTCTCGGCATGAACGACTGGCAACGGTCGCAGGCCCTGATCGATCAGGTGGCGGAACTGGACATTGCCATTCTGACCGTCGGATCGCCCTCGATCGAGGTGCCGTCGGTCAAGCGCCTGCTGGGTGCGGGCATCCGCCTGGGCGCCGGATGCGATGGCGTGCGCGACACCTGGAACCCCTGGAGCCGCGCCGACATGTTGGACCGCACCCGCATCATCGCGCTGAAGAACAACCTGCGCGCCGATGCGGATGTGGAGACCGCGCTCTCCCTGAGCACGACTGTCGGCGCATCCGTCATGCGCGTCGCGGATTACGGCCTCGCCGTGGGCTGCGACGCCGACCTGACGCTGATAGAGGGCGAAACGCTGGCCGAGGCCGTCGTCGACGCGAAGCCGCGCCGGCTGACCGTCAAGCGCGGTCGCGTGGTCGCGCGTGACGGGGTCGCACTGAGAGAGGCGCCCTGATGAAGCTTTCCGATCTGAAGCTGGGGGAACGGCCCGCAGGCCGCACCCTGCTCTCGGCGCGCTGGGTTGTCGGGCATCGCGACGGCGGCCACCGTCTGGTCGAGAATGGCGAGGTCGTGATCGAAAACGGCGAGGTTCTGTTCGTTGGGCGCAAGTTTGACGGCGATGTGGCGCGGCGGATCGACCTCGGCGATGCCCTGGTGTCGCCGGGCTTCATCGATCTCGATGCACTGTCCGATCTGGATACAACCACGCTCGGTTTCGACTGTGGCCCAGCTTGGGCCAAGGGCCGCGTCTGGCCGCAATCCTATGTCGAGCGCGGCCCCTACGAGATGTATTCATTCGAGGAGCTGGCCTTTCAGAAGCGCTTCGCCTTCGGCCAGCTTCTGCTGAACGGGATCACCACGGCGCTGCCGATCGCCTCGCTCTTCTACCGGGAATGGGGCGAGACCGTCGCCGAATTCGAAGCCGCCGCCGAGGCCGCCGGCGAGATGGGCCTGCGGGCGTGGCTGGGCCCTGCCTATCGTTCGGGCGGCATGGTCTGTACCGCCCCCGGCGTTCTCGAGCAGCGCTTTGACGAGGCGCGCGGGCTACAGGGACTTGACGAGGCTATCGACTTCGTGAAGGCGCAGGCCGGGCGTTTCGGCGGTCTGGTTCAGGGGATGCTGTCGCCCGACCGGGTCGAGACCTGCACCGAGACGCTGCTGAAACGCACGATGGCCGCGTCGGCCGACCTCGACATTCCGGTGCGTCTGCACATGGCGCAGGGGTTGATGGAGCGCGAGACGGTCGCACGGCTTCACGGCACCACGGCGCCACAGTGGCTTGCCGGGTTCGGCGCGCTGAACGATAGGCTGATCGCGCCGCATGCGGTGAAGGCGACGGCCGAGGACCTGAAGCTTTATGCCGAGCACGGTGTGACGGTGGCGCATTGCCCACTGGTCTACGCGCGCGGCGGGGACGCGCTCGATTCCTTCGGCAAGCTGCGGGCAATGGGCATCCGCATCGGGATGGGCACGGACTGCGCCCCGCCCGACATGGTCCTGAACCTGGCCGTCGGTGTGATGGCCGCCCGCATGAAGGGCGACAGCGCCGAGGACACCGCGCCGCAGCATCTGTTCGATGCCGCGACGATTGCCGGGGCGGATGCGCTGCGCCGGCCCGATCTCGGGCGGCTGCAACCGGGCGCCAAGGCCGATATCGCGATCTTCGACCTGTCCGACAAATGGATGGCGCCAAGGATCGACCCGATCCGTACGCTGATCCTTGGGGCGAGCGGCCGCGTGACACGGGCGGTCTTTGTCGATGGCCGGCTGTCGATGCGGGACGGTGTGGTGCATGGCATCGATATGGAGGCCGCGCGCACCCGTGCCCAGGATCAGTTCGACGGGCTGCTCCGTAGGTACCCCGACCGCACCTGGGGGCATCCTGACGTGGAGGACATCTTCCCGCCCTCCTACCCTGCGTTATGACACGGGGGGCCGGCATCGGGCATGTCCGCAGGATGATCGTCCGAACCGCCGCGATGGGTCTTGTCATCGCGGCGGCCTTTGCAAAACCGCTTTGGGCACAGAACATGGAAACGGACCTGCATCGTGCCGCGGCGGCGAATGACGCGGCGGCGATCGAACGCCTGATCGCGGCCGGCGCGGACATCGACGCCCGGGACGGATCGGGGGCTACAGCCCTGCTGAGGGCCACCCACCACAACCACCTCGAGGCTGCGCGGGCGCTGATCCTGGCCGGTGCGGACGTGAATGCGCAGGACAAGACCCTCGACAGTCCCTACCTTTATGCGGGGGCCCGCGGCCATCTCGGCATCCTCAAGCTGACCCTGAGCCACGGCGCCGACCTGAAGAGCACAAACCGCTACGGGGGCACGGCCCTGATCCCCGCCGCGGAACGCGGCCATGTTGAAACGGTTCAGATGCTGATCGATGCCGGCGTCGCTCTAGATCATGTCAACAACCTCGGCTGGACGGCGCTGCTTGAGGCGGTCATCCTTGGCGATGGCGGACCGCGTCATGTCGAGGTCGTCCGACGGCTTATCGCGGCCGGCGCGGATGTAAACCTGCCCGACGGCGACGGCGTGAGTGCGTTGCACCACGCCAAGGCGCGCGGCTATGCCGCGATCGCGGCCGAGCTGACCGCCGTGGGCGCACGCTGATGGAACGCGCAGCACTGGTCGCCGGGGCCAGCACCAGAAGCCATTCCAACAGCATGATCATCCTTATCATGCTCATCGCGCTGAACCTCAGGCCGTTCCTGCCAATGGTCTCCGACGATACCGGCATAAGCTATGGCGCGCTGTCGCTGCCAACCATCCCGCCGATGCTGATCTTCGGCGCCTTCATCGCGGTTGCGCTGGGCCCCTTTCCGAGAGGGCTGCGATTTCCTGATCACCACGGGCCCGCCATTCCGTGTTGCGCTGATCCACACCGGGACAGGAAACGTTACCGCCGATTGGCTCTTTCACCTGACGGTTCTTGCCGTCGCCGCCCCGTTTTGTCTGCGGCTCGACCCGAAGAACTGCGCGAAAGAGATGGGTTCCCTTGGCGCCTCTACTTGAGTATGGCGAAAGAAGTGCACGCACACGACGTTTTTGCAGAGAGGTGTGCCGCCAGTCACAAATGTTCTATTCAGGTCTGAAATGTTCATCGAACAGGTTGGTTGATGTACGTCGGTAAGGAGAGTGTCGCAAAACCCGTCGCGCAGATCTGCGACCGCGTCTGGCTGTCGATTGCCGAAAAGCGCCTGCGTCCGGGGACGCGGCTGAAAGAGGAAGAGCTGGCGGAAATCTTCGCCGTCAGCCGCGCTCGTGTCCGTCAGGCGTTGTCGATCCTGGAAGGTGACGGACTGGTAACTATTGTGGCGAACCGGGGCGCGTTTGTCTCCGAGCCGACGATCCATGAAGCGCGAGACGTGTTCCATGTCCGAAAGCTCATTGAAGAGCGCATCGTCGAGCGGCTGATAGACCGTGTGACAAAAGACGATATCTCGCGGCTGAAAGCACATCTGGACGAAGAAAGATCTGCCGCCGAACGCGCGGACACTTCGGCCTGCATCCGGCTTTCCGGCGGCTTTCATGTGCTATTGGCCGAACTCTGCGGCTCTCCGTTCCTTTTCACGGTATTGCGCGATCTCGTTTCGCGCTCCTCACTGATTACAGCCATGTATCGCGTGGCGCGCGAACACTACTGCGGCCCGGACGATCACGAAGGTCTGATCGAGGCGATCCGGAACCGGGATGCGGATAGGGCCAAGACTGCGATGCGCCAGCATCTTGAACATGTCGAAGCGGAATTGAATCTCGAGGAGGATCCGCCGGTGGTCCGCGATTTGCGGCATGCGCTTTCTGTCAACTAGCCGGACCGTCAGAAATTGGCACGCGGTGCACCGGATGTCCCAAGGTATTTCTTTGCGCCATCGCTCATTGCGCACCCGGTCCGACACTTGCCGAAGAGTATGCGGGAGGCACGAGTCATGGTTCTGATGATGAAAGTGCCTTCCATTTGGCCCTCACACTTCCCCATCTTTATGGAACGTCACAGAGGTGAAACGCCTCCGTATTGTCCCAAACACTGCCATGCGGATCTCGGTATCGGCTGACGTTTCGGCCGTAAACGCCGGTTGCAGCACCAAGCGGTTGCCGCCTAAGTTCACACAGGAACCGAACCAGAGCCTGCGTTGTCAAACGGCCTCATCTGATCGGAACACTCTGGCGACGGACACTCTTGGGATGTGAGTCAACGGACTTTGAAATGGCGTTCACCCTGAGACAGCTTCAGTTCTTCGTCGCAGCTGCGGAACATGGCAGCGTGTCTGGTGCCGCCAAGGCACTGGCCATATCGCAATCCTCTGTCACCGAGGCGATAAAGGCGTTGGAGGCTGATCTCGGGATCACGCTGTTCGAACGCCGCTCGCGCGGCATTGCGATCACCAATGCGGGTCATCAGTTCCTGCGCCATGCGCGCAAAATCCGTGACGATGTCTCTGACGCCCGCCGCGCCTTTCAGGTCGAGGGCGCCGAACGGACCGGAGAGCTGAGGCTGGGCGTCACATCGCTGGTCGCGGGCTACGGTCTGGCCGAGACGCTTTCGCGGTTCCGGCGGACGTTTCCGTCGGTGGCGATCACCGCTATCGAGGATTCCGGCGAGTATCTCGAACACCTGCTGATCGGAGGCGAGATCGACGTGGCTTTCCTGCTGGTGTCGAACCTGCACAACCGCCACGCCTTTCAGGTCGAAAGCATTGCCGCCTCTGCGATGCGGCTTTGGCTGCCGCTTGGGCATCCGCTGGCCGCGAAGGAAGCAATCGAGCTGGATGAGGTCGCGCGTGAACCGCTAATCATGCTGTCCCTGGAAGAGATCGAGGAAAGCACCGACCGACTCATGGCCTCGCTCGGCGCGCGGCCCGAAGTGGCTTTCCGCACCCGGTCGGTCGAAGCGGTGCGCAGCCTTGTCGCGACCGGCGTCGGTCTGGCGATCCTGCCCGACCTCATCTACCGACCATGGTCGCTGGAAGGGGACCGGATCGAAATCCGCGACGTCTCGGGCGATTTGCCCACGGTGCAGGTCGGCATGGCCTGGCGGCGCGGCGCGCCGCTTTCGGAAATCACCCGCGATTTCGTGCGTCTGGCGCAAAGCTCGTTCTGACGCATTCTCACGCCACGCCATGATATCGGTAAAACCGATAATACTCTTCTGAAATTTGCGTTTGCGAAAATTCTGAAGCCGGGCAGACTTTCAGCAATCCGCGAAGACGGGAAAACCCGCGCGCGTTTTCACAGCAAACAGGGAGAGATGGGATGTCCTTACGCATTCTTGTGACCGTGAGTGCCGCCGCGCTGATCGCAGCGCAGCCCGTTCTGGCGCAGATGACCGAGCTTGGCGCCGGCGAAGGCCAGGTCGATATTGTCGCCTGGCCGGGCTATATCGAGCGCGGCGAAACTGATGCTGCCTTCGACTGGGTGACGAAGTTCGAGGCAGCCTCTGGCTGCAAGGTGAATGTCAAGACCGCCAACACCTCGGACGAGATGGTGGCACTGATGAATGAGGGCGGCTTCGATCTTGTCACCGCATCCGGCGATGCCTCGCTGCGCCTGATCGCGGGCAAGCGGGTGCAGCCGGTCAATACCGACCTGATCCCGTCGTGGTCGAGCGTAGACGACCGGCTGAAGGATGCGCCGTGGCACACGGTCGACGGGGTCCATTATGGCACACCGTATATGTGGGGTCCGAACGTGCTGATGTACAACAAGGACGCGTTTGGCGATACGCCACCCACATCGTGGAATGTCGTCTTCGAAGAGATGACCCTGCCCGACGGACAGTCGAACAAGGGCCGGGTGCAAGCCTATGACGGCCCGATCCATATTGCCGACGCGGCGCAGTACCTGATGGCGCACAAGCCGGAACTGGGCATCACCTCGCCCTATGAGCTGAACGAGGACCAGTACAAGGCGGCGCTCGACCTTCTGCGCGGGCAGCGTGAACTGGTAAACCGTTACTGGCATGATGCCTTCATCCAGATGGACGACTTCAAGAACGAGGGCGTCGTGGCCTCCGGTTCCTGGCCCTTCCAGGTCAATATCCTGCAAAGCGAAGGACAGCCCATCGCCTCGGTCGTACCCGAGGAAGGAGCGACGGGTTGGGCCGACACGACGATGATGCATGTCGATGCCGCCCATCCGAACTGCGCCTATATGTGGATGGAGCATTCGCTGGCCTCGAACCTGCAGTCCGACCTTTCGGTCTGGTTCGGCGCGGTGCCGTCAGTGCCCGCCGCCTGCACCGACGGGCGCGGCATGCAGAACCAGGAAGGCTGCGACGCCAACGGCCTTGCCGATTTCGAGAAGATCCGGTTCTGGACCACGCCCGTATCGAACTGCTCGCAAGGCGAAGGTGCCTGCGTGCCCTATTACCGCTGGGTCTCTGACTATATCGGCGTGATCGGCGGACGCTGAGGCGCGAAACCCTCAACCCTATCCCCTTCCAGCAGGGGATAGGGCCCGCGCAACGTCCTTGTCCCGCCCGATATCGGCTCGTCCCGCATCTCCCGATTTCGGGAGGCGATGACGGCATAGACCAAACCACTGGATCGACCGAATGCCCCATGCCGTAGAATTCGATCACGTCTCGCGACATTTCGGTTCCGTGAAGGCGGTCGATGATGTCTCCATTTCGATTGAAGAAGGCGGCTTTTTTGCCATGCTCGGCCCGTCCGGCTCCGGCAAAACCACTTGCCTGCGCCTCATTTCGGGATTCGAGCGGCCGAGTTCGGGACACGTCCGCATCTTCGGCGAAGCATCCGAGGACCTGCCACCCAACCGCCGGCCGGTGAACACGGTCTTTCAAGACTATGCTCTGTTTCCCCATCTGAGCGTCCGCGACAATGTCGCCTACGGTCTGATGGTGCAGGGCGTGGACAAGCGCACCCGGCACAGCCGTGCCGAGGAGATGCTGGCGCTGGTGAAGCTCGAGGGCTACGGCGACCGCAAGCCCGCGCAGCTATCGGGCGGTCAACGACAGCGGGTGGCACTCGCCCGCGCGCTGGTCAATCGTCCGCGTGTCCTCCTGCTCGACGAACCCTTGGGCGCGCTGGATCTGAAACTGCGAGAGGCGATGCAGGATGAATTGAAGGCGCTGCAGCGGCAGTTGGGAATCACTTTCGTCTTCGTCACCCATGATCAGGGTGAGGCATTGTCGATGGCCGACCGCGTCGCCGTCTTCAACGACGGACGGATCGTGCAGGAAGGCAGTCCCGAGGATATCTACCAACGACCGCGCACCCGGTTCGTCGCAGATTTCGTGGGTTCGGCCAACGTGCTTTCGCCAGCGCTCAGCCTGCGCGCCGGCGGGCCGGAGGCTTGGCACAGCCTGAGGGCCGAGGCACTGGAAACCGTCGCCGCCGGTTCAGGGCGGATTTCGGGAACCGTGACGACGTTGCGCTATCTTGGTGCCGTCAAGCGGGTGACGGTGGATGTGGGCGGCGATGCGTTGACCGTGGCCGTTCCCGCCGGTCAGGACGCCCCCGCCGAGGGCGCGGCAGTCGGGCTGAACTGGAATGCTGACGCGATGCACCGGATGGAGGACGCGTGATGTCGGCTGCCCATCCCGGTATCGCCGAGCGCGTGTCGGACCTTTTCTGGCGGCGGCCGGGGACCCTTCTGCTGGTCCTCCTGATCCCGCCACTTCTTTGGCTGGGCGTCATCTATGTCGGCTCGCTTGCCGCCCTTCTGGTTCAGAGTTTCTTTTCCATCGACGAGTTCTCGGGCCTCATCAACTACGAGTTTACACTGAAGACCTATGCCGAACTGCTGCGGCCCGCGAACTTCGACATCATCCTGCGCACGACGCTTATGGCTGCCGCCGTCACCATCGCCGCCGCGATCATCGCGTTCCCCATCGCCTACTACGCGGCTCGCTTTGCCAAGGGGCATATGAAGGCACTCTTCTACCTCGGCGTCATGCTGCCCCTTTGGTCAAGCTATCTGGTCAAGGTCTATGCCTGGAAACTGATCCTTGCCAAGGAGGGGATCCTCAACTGGGCGGTGGACGGGGTCGGCGCGAGTGCCGCGTTGAACGCCATACTTGCCTTGCCG
The DNA here is from genome assembly GCA_030428915.1 of Alphaproteobacteria bacterium. Lineage (GTDB taxonomy): Bacteria > Pseudomonadota > Alphaproteobacteria > Rhodobacterales > Rhodobacteraceae > Albidovulum. The sequence continues at coordinate 10,024 of JAUIDM010000064.1, forward strand.
GTGATCGGTGGGGGATCGCTCTCGGTCAGTTATATCGGCACCTTCCTCGTCTTCCTCTATGTCTGGCTGCCCTTCATGATCCTACCGGTTCAGGCCGCGTTGGAACGGGTGCCCGCGAACCTTCTTGAGGCGTCGAATGACCTTGGCGCACGTCCGGGCCAGACCCTGCGCCACGTCATCCTGCCGCTCGCCATGCCGGGCGTCGTTGCCGGGTCGATCTTCACCTTCTCGCTGACCTTGGGCGACTACATCATCCCCCAGATCGTCGGGTCGTCGCGGCTGTTCATCGGGCAGGCGGTCTATGCCCATCAGGGCACGGCGGGGAACATCCCGCTGGCCGCCGCCTTTGCCGTCGTGCCCATCGTGATCATGGGTCTCTACCTCTGGATGGCCAAACGGCAGGGGGCATTCGATGCACTCTGACCGTGCGCCCATGTCGCTGAAGATCGCGGCCTTTGCAGGCCTCGCCTTCCTGCATCTGCCGCTTCTTCTGATCTTCGTCTATGCCTTCACGACCGAGGATCGGTCCTATCAGTGGCCGCCCCCCGGTTTGACCCTGAAATGGTTCGCCGTCACCTGGAACCGGCCCGATGTCTGGGCAGCGTTGGGGCTTTCCCTCAAGGTCGCGGCGATCTCGACCGTCATCGCGATGATCCTCGGCACACTCTGCGCTGCTGCTGTCAGCCGGGCAAAGTTCTTCGGGCGCGAGGCGGTGTCGCTTCTGGTGATCCTGCCTATCGCGCTGCCGGGCATCATCACCGGCATATCGCTCAGATCCGCCTTCAGCCTCGGCGAGATTCCGTTTTCCACGCTGACGATCGTTCTCGGTCATGCCACGTTCTGCATCGTTGTCGTCTACAACAATGCGGTGGCGCGGTTCCGACGGCTATCGGGTTCCCTCATCGAGGCCTCGGCCGATCTGGGCGCGAATGGGTTCCAGACCTTCCGGCATGTGATCCTGCCCAATATCTCCACCGCGCTTCTGGCGGGTGGGATGCTGGCCTTCGCGCTCTCGTTCGATGAGGTGATCGTGACGACCTTTACAGCCGGTCAGCAGCAGACCCTGCCGATCTGGATGCTGGAGGAACTGGTGCGGCCCCGCCAGCGGCCGGTGACCAACGTCGTGGCGATGGTCGTCGTTCTCGTGACCTTCCTGCCCATTCTGGGCGCCTATTATCTGACCCGCGGCGGTACCGACACCGCCGGGGGCGGCAAATGATCCGACCTGCGAGGTATCTTACATGGACACGAAATTCCTGATCAACGGCACGTTCGCTGACGGCACGGGTGCCGCCGAGGCGATCCTAAATCCGCGCACGGGTCAGACGATCCTCGATCTGCCCGAAGCCTCCACCGATCAGGTGGAGGCCGCAGTGGCCGCCGCGAACGAGGCGTTCGACGGCTGGTCGCGCACCACGCCCGCCGAACGCTCCGCCGCTCTTCTGAGGATTGCCGATCGGATCGAGGCTGAGGGTGATGCGTTTGGCGCGCTTGAAGCGCTGAATTGCGGCAAGCCGATCAATGCGGCCATCGGCGACGAGGTGCCTGCCATCGTCGATACCTACCGCTATTTCGCGGGCGCCGTGCGCAACATGCACGGGCCTTTGGCGGGGGAATACCTGGCTGGGCACACCTCGATGATCCGCCGCGATCCGGTCGGTGTCATTGCTTCGGTCGCGCCCTGGAACTATCCGGCAATGATGATGGCGTGGAAGCTGGCGCCCGCGTTGGCGGGTGGCAATACGGTGGTCTTCAAGCCCTCCGAACAGACGCCGCTGACGGCGCTGAAGCTGGCGCGTATCCTCGCCGAAGAATTGCCGAAGGGTGTGGTCAATGTCATCACCGGGCGGGGCGAGACGGTTGGCAATACGCTCGTGAACCATCCCGGTATCGACATGATCTCGCTGACTGGTGATGTGGCGACGGGCAAGAAGATGCTTCAGGCCGCGTCGAAATCGGTCAAGCGGACGCATCTGGAACTGGGCGGCAAGGCCCCCGTCATCGTCTTCGACGACGCGGATCTTGCCGAGGTTGTCGATGGTTTGAGGGCCTTCGGCTACTACAATGCAGGGCAGGACTGCACCGCCGCATGCCGGATCTATGCGGCCGACAAGACCTATGAAAAGCTGGTGGCCGACCTGACCTCCGCCGTCAGCGGCATCGCCTTCGCCCGTGAAGACGACACCACCAACGAGATCGGCCCATTGATTTCAGCCCGTCAACGCGACCGGGTGGCAAGCTTTGTCGAGCGCGCCCGCGAACTGAAGCATATCGAGGTCACCACGGGCGGCAAAACGCATGGCGAGAATGGGTTCTACTACACGCCCACGGTCATCGCCGGTGCCCGTCAGGAAGATGAGATTGTCCAGCGCGAGGTCTTTGGGCCCGTCGTTTCGGTGACACCGTTCAAGGAGGTCGATCAGGCTGTCGGGTGGGCCAATGACAGCGATTACGGGCTGGCATCCTCAATCTGGACGAAGGATATCGGCCGGGCCATGTCCACCGCCGCCCGGCTGCGCTACGGCTGTACCTGGGTCAACACGCATTTCATGCTGGTGAATGAGATGCCCCATGGCGGTTTGAAAAGTTCTGGCTATGGCAAGGACATGTCCATGTACGCATTGGAAGACTACACGACCGTGCGGCACGTCATGATCAAGCATTAGGGCACCTCCTGCTGGTCTCCAAGAACGAGGAGACCAGACGATGTCGAAACGACGAAACCACGATGCGGATTTCAAGCTTCGTGGGGCGCCGGAAACCGTGAAGGGCAAAGACGCTGCGCGAGACATAGAATCTGCGCAGGCTTTACCTTGAAGATGAGGCGCGAACTGTTGAGAGAGACGATGTACTTCGGCCTCTGCAATGCCCGCATCCATTTCGCGTCGTGCGTCGACGACAACGAAGCCCAACCGCTCTCGGCACCCGGCTATCGGATGCCGGCGGGACATGCCTTCACTCATATTGCAATGGGCGACCTGGCCCACGCAGCCGCCGCACTGTGGCCATCATATGGTAAAATTCAGGATCATGATGAAACCAGGATGGTTCCGTTAAACGGGGCACGAGAAAACAAAGGGCCCCGGCCACCCAACCGGGACCCTTTGCCACCCCACGTGCTCCCTTCGCACCACGCGTGAAACTGAAAAGGTCTCGACCGTCCTGGCCTTGTTGCGATCAACATACGCGCCGGAACGGCTCAGCGCAAGCTTTGCTTGCCTGCAATTCCTTTCAATATCAGTGCGTTATGGAAACTCGTCGTTAACGGAATTCAAGCATCCATTAACCGTAGACGGCTTCCTTGCCGAAATGCTTTACCAGCATGTAATAGACCACCGCGCGGTATTTGTTGCGCTCGGATCGGCCATAGGTGTCGATCGCTGAATTGATAGCAGCCATAAGTTGCGGGCCATCGGCCAGCCCAAGCTTCTTGATGAGGAAATTGTTTTTCACCGTCTCCAATTCGCTGTCCTGACCGGCCGCGACGGTTGACGCGTCGGCGTCGTAGATTGATGGACCGCAGCCGATCGTCACCTTCGTCAAAAGCGCCATATCCGGCGTCATTCCGCATTTGCTTTTCAGGTCATCAGCGTATTTTGCAATAAGGTCATCTCTTTTGCCCACGGGTCCCTCCACTGGCATAGTTGCTTCATTAAAATGCAGGCCGCCCCCGGCAGTCCTGCCGGGCCGGAGTAAACGTCAGAACGGCCCGCGTGGTAAAGAAAAACCGGCGGGCCGCAGGATGGCAGGGGAATTTCCGCCGATTTCTCCCCCAAGGAAGGGGATTCAGTAGCGATAGTGATCCGACTTGTAGGGCCCGGCCACGGTCACGCCGATATAGTCGGCCTGATCGGGGCGCAGTTCGGTCAGCTTCACGCCGATCCGCGCCAGATGCAGGCGGGCGACCTTTTCATCGAGATGCTTGGGCAGGATATAGACGCCGGGCTGGTATTCCGCGCCCTTGGTCCACAGCTCGATCTGCGCCAGCACCTGGTTGGTGAAGCTCGCAGACATCACGAAGCTCGGGTGGCCCGTGGCGTTGCCGAGGTTCAGGAGGCGGCCTTCGGACAGAAGGATGATGCGGGCGCCCGAAGGCATCTCGATCATGTCCACCTGGTCCTTGATGTTGGTCCACTTGTGGTTCTTCAGGCTCGCCACCTGGATTTCATTGTCGAAATGGCCAATGTTGCCGACGATCGCCATGTCCTTCATCGCGCGCATATGCTCGATGCGAATGACATCCTTGTTGCCTGTCGTGGTGATGAAGATGTCGGCGCTGCCGACGACGTCTTCCAGCACAACAACCTCATAGCCGTCCATCGCCGCCTGAAGCGCGCAGATCGGGTCGATCTCGGTCACTTTCACGCGGGCGCCCGCGCCGCGCAAGCTGGCGGCAGAGCCCTTGCCCACGTCGCCGTAACCGCAGACGACCGCGACCTTGCCCGCCATCATCGTATCGGTGGCGCGGCGGATACCGTCCACCAGCGATTCCTTGCAGCCATACTTGTTGTCGAACTTCGACTTGGTGACGCTGTCGTTCACGTTGATCGCCGGAAAGGGCAGAAGGCCCTTCTTGTGCAGATCGTAGAGGCGATGCACGCCGGTCGTGGTTTCCTCGGAAACACCCTTGATCGCGTCGCGCTGCTTGGTGAACCAACCGGGGCTTTCGGCCAGGCGTTTCCTGATCTGGTTGAAGAGGCAGACCTCCTCCTCGCTCGTCGGCGTTTCGATCAGGCCGGTTTCGCCTGCCTCGACCCGCGCGCCCATCAGGATGTAAAGCGTCGCGTCCCCGCCATCGTCGAGGATCATGTTGGCTGTGCCCTCTGCGAACTGGAAGATCTTGTCGGTATAGGCCCAGTAGTCTTCCAGCGT